>CANEYR010000041.1 GCA_947444055.1 Planctomycetota bacterium | reverse complement strand
GTCTGCGCGATCCATTGCATCGCGAAAGCGTCTTCGAGCCCGGTCCAGTCAACGTCGCCACCGAATCGTCGCCGAATATCCAGCCACGCGATGCGCCGTTCGTCGGGGGTGTGGTTGGGCTGGCCATACACCCAATGCTGGAACGCATCAATGGAGGCGATCCAGGTCAGGGTTCGCAGCACTCCTTCGAGGTGTTTCCGGTAGACGCGCTTTTGGTCGTCGGCTGAGTAGACGAGGCCGAGGTTTTCCAGGCCGAGCAATTCCATCGACATGCTGGCGGTCTCGGCGATCTCAATCGGATAGTCGCGGATGCCAAGCAGTGGGTGATGACGGCAGAGCAGCGAATGGAACGCGTGGCCGCACTCGTGCAGCAAGGTCTGCACGTCGTGATGAACGCCCACGCTGTTGGCGAAAATGAACGGCACCCGTTCGTCCTCGAGTTGGTACTGGTAGCCGCCCGGCGCCTTGCCTTTCCTGCTCATCAGGTCGAGCAAGTCGCGCGCGACCAACTCATCGAGCCAACTGGCAAAGTCCGGGTGCACTGCGGCCACCAGGCGACGACACAAGGCAATCAGCTCGGGTTCGGTCGCAAACGGGCGCAGCGGCGGACGGCCTTCGGGATCGACCTCGAGATCCCACGGTCGCAATCGCGGCAATCCGAGTCGCTGTGCACGGCGGCGATCGAGCTGGCGCACGGCCGGCACCACGCATTCGGCGATTGCATCGTGCAGACTGCGGCAGGTCTGCTCGGTGTAGTCGTAACGACCGAGGTCCAAGAAGCGATAGGGCGTGTAGGTCGAGAACCCGGCGTTGCGGGCGATGCCAGTGCGCAGGGCAAGCAGTTGGTCGTAGAGGCTCTCGAGTTCTGGCCAATGGCTCTGACGCGCCGCCAACGACGCGCGGAACGCCTGCTCACGCACGGTGCGATCTTGCCGTTCGAGGTACGGCCCGAGTTGTTGCAGCGTCAGCGACTGGCCGTCGAACGCGACGCTGATGCCGCCCATGATTTCTTGTTGGCGCGTCTGCAGTTCGGCTTCTTGACGTTGCAGGTCGGTGTTCTCAGCACGGAACAGGGCGCTCTGCGTACGGCGACGGCGCACGATGACCAGGTACGTCTGGTCCGGCAGGTCATGCAGGGCTGGGGTCGCGAGGAACTTGCGGTCGAGCTCGTCACTGCGCACTTTGACCCGTGGCATGACCTCTTGTTCCATTGCCAGGTATGCGGCCTTGGCAGCTGCGTCGCCGGTTTGGCGAGTCATCTGCACGTAGCGGCGAGCCTGCTCGCCCGCGATGCGGGCCGCCAATTCGCTTTCGTCGCACAGCCAATGTTCGAGATCTGCCACGCTGGCAAGTGGTCGCGCCGCCAGTTCATCGAACAGAGGATCGAGGTCGGCGATGCATCCCGCACGCAGCGAAGCGGGGGCGAAGCGATAGCGGGGCGGCGGAAAGATCGACGGCAAGGGAGTCGTGGAGGAAGGGGCGGGGCGAAGACTCGGCGCGGGCAAGGTAGGCACCGCGGGCGACACGAGGAAGGCCTTTCCTCCGCTGTGGGCCGCTTCCGCTGGTGCTCGCGAGTGTCTCGTGTGCATGACACCGCAGCGGGTTCACCGACTCGTTCGTGCGAGATCGTGACCCAGCCAGCGTCGTCTCTCCCTGTTCTCGACCGGCATGCCGGTTGCCTGTTCTTGGTGAGCCCATGCGCCTCTTCTCATCTCTACTGCTTCTCTCCCTTCTCTTTGCCGCCTGTGGCCACGGCGGCAACTCCCACGCGACCGTACGCTCGGCCGAGCCGCGGCTGGTCTCGATCGAAGTCGAGGTCTACGACCCTGAGACCAACTTGGTTTGGGAGAACGTCTCGGTGCGGATCGTCGAGGCCGACCAGGAATGGTCGGGCTGCACTTGCGGGAGTCCCTACTTGGATTGGTTTCTCACCGATGCGACCGGCCGGGTGTTCTTCGACGAATATGCCCTAGCCGATGCGGCGGTTGGGTTCTTGGTCGACGACCTGGGGCGCGCTGTGCTCGGTCCGTACCGCGACGATGACGAGGCGGTGGTCGTACTTGAGATCGATGCGCTGGGATTCGCACCGGTGATTGTGGAAGTGCCACTGCGATGGGATCGCCCAGACGTGTTCGTCGAAGTGCCCTTCCACTAGCTGGGGTTCCGTATCAAGGTTCTCCCGCAGGCGGGTCGATGACGCAGGCCACCCCGGCCGCGAGGAACCAGTTTGGACACGATTCTGCTCGTCAACGACTCTGTGACGCTGACCAAGGTGCTGTCAGCGCACTTCAAGAAAGCCGGCTACAACGTGGTTGCGGTCACCGGTGTGATGGATGCCTACGAGGCTTTCATCCGCAGCGATGTCGACCTGATCCTGACCGACTATGTGTTGAAGGACAAAGACGGACTCGACGTCATTCGCACGTTCCGCAGCAAGAAGACGCAGAAGGCCCTGCCGATCGTTGTCTTTACGGCCATGCAAGACGCGGAAACGGCCGCCCGCTGCAAGGCAGCCGGTGCGAGCGCTGTGCTTAGTAAGTCGGCGGGCACCTTGGATCTGGTGGCCGCGATCGAGAAGCTGATCGAAGAATACAAGGCAACGCAGCCTGGCTCTTCGCTCGACCAAGACATGGGGCGCTGCATCGTGAAAGCCACGTGCGACGTGTTCCGCACGATGATGAACCTGCGTCTCGTGGCCGGCGAGGTTGCCGTCGAGAAGGCTCAGATTCGCAAGGCGGAGGTCATTGGCAGCATCGGTGTCGCCGGGTTCTTGACCGGATCGATCTCGCTGTTCTTGCCCAAGTCGCTCGCCAAGCGCGCGGTTCTGGCGATGCTGATGATGGACCCCAACGATCCACTGGCCGATGGCGAAATGGTCGACGCGATCGGGGAACTGACCAACATGGTCGGCGGCAACATCAAGACGGAGCTGTTTCAGAAGGCGCCGCTGTTCGACATCTCGGTGCCGAGCGTCTACATCGGCGACGACTTGCAACGCCGCACGGTCTCCGATGACTTGTGCTTCCACGTTCCGTTCACGATTGGCGGCGAGGCGTTCTCGGTCGAGTTCTTGATGGTGACGAAGAAGAAGGGCGGCACGGGCGTGCAGGCTTCCCTCGTCGACGGCATGCAGAAGGCGTGAACGGCGGCTGCGACTGCGGCAAACTTGTCCTGTGAGCCGCGACGCCATTCTTGCCCCGTCCCTGCATCGAGCCCGACGCCAGCGCTTGTTGAGCGACCTTGGGGATGGGCTCTTGCTCGTCGCCACAGCCGCCGAGGCAACGCGCAACGGCGATGTGCTGCAGGAATTCCGGCCGGGCTCGGACTTTCACTTTCTGACCGGCTTTCCGGAGCCTGGCGCGATCCTGGCTGCTTGGCGAACGGGTGCGCGCAGCCACCGTGCGGTCCTGTTCGTGCGGCCGCGCGACAAGGCGCGCGAGGTTTGGGACGGACCACGGTTTGGCGTGGTCGGGGCGCGCAAATTGTTCGGGTTCGACGAGGCCTACTCGCTCGCGGAGCTGTGGCAGAGGCTGCCGTCATTGGCCGCCGCACAGCCACGGCTCTTCCATCGGCTAGGTGTCGACGTGGCCTTCGACCGGCGTTTGCTCGATGCGTTCGCGGCGCTCGGCAAGCAACATCGCAAGCGGCAGCAGCCGCTGCATCCGGCGATCAGCGATCCCATTCCAACCTTGGCGGCGATTCGCCTGCAGAAGGACGCGGCGGAGCTGGCGGCGCTGGGGCGCGCGGCCGCGATCAGCGTTGCCGGGCACCTCGACGCCATGCGCGTCGCCAAGCCGGGTCTGCGGGAGTACGAAGTGCAGGCGGCGCTCGAATCGCGCTTCCGTCGCGAGGGCAGTCCTCGCAATGGCTATCCGTCGATCGTCGCCAGTGGCCGCAACGCCTGCGTGCTGCACTACCACGAGAATGATCGCGAGCTGCGGGCTGGCGACTTGCTGTTGATCGACGCCGGCGCGGAGTTCGCTGGTTGCACCGCCGACATCACCCGAACGTTCCCCGTCTCGGGCCGCTTCACCGAGGCGCAGGCGGCGGTCTACCAAATCGTCCTGCGGGCGCAGGTCGCCGGCATCCGGGCATGTCGCGTCGGCGCGCCCTGGGATCGAGCGCACAAGGTGTGTGTGCGCGTGTTGACCCGCGGCCTCGTCAAGCTCGGGGTGCTGCGCGGCAAGGTCGCCAAGCTCGTGAAGAAGGAGAAGTACAAGCCCTTCTATATGCACGGGACCAGTCATTGGCTTGGTCGCGATGTGCATGACGTCGGCGCCTACCAAGACCACGAAGACACAGCGCATGGGCTGGTTGCAGGGGCCGTCCTGACGGTGGAGCCGGGGCTCTACTTTGCGCCGACGGATCGGCGGGTGCCGAAGCAGTTCCGTGGCATCGGCATTCGCATCGAAGACGATGTGTTGATCACGCGAAAGGGCCCCGTAGTGCTCACGAATGGCCTGCCGAAGGGCATTCGCGAGATCGAGCGTGCGTGCGGTGGCGAGTCGAAGACGCGGTGACGGATTGGCTTGATCGGGCCAGCGCCCGCGTCACATGCCGGTGCCGCGCAGCACCGCGCGGAACGTGTGCGCGATGAGCTTGAGGTCGAGCCACAGTGACCAGTTGTCGATGTAGAAGAGGTCCATCTCGACCCAGCGCTTGAACGACACGCGGTTGCGGCCGTAGACCTGCCACAGACAGGTGAGTCCTGGCTTCACCGAGACGCGGCGGCGCTGCCACCACAGGTACCTGTCGACTTCGGTTGGGATCGGCGGGCGCGGTCCGACCAAGCTCATGTCGCCGACTAACACGTTGATGAGCTGGGGCAGCTCATCCAAGCTGAACTTGCGCAGCAGCCGACCGATGCGCGTGATGCGCGGGTCCGAAGCCATCTTGAACGCGGGGCCATCCTGCGAACTGGAGCTGCGCAGCAGGTCTTGTTGGGCGTGGGCGCCAACACGCATGGTGCGGAACTTCAGGCACTGGAACCGTCGCTCGCCCATGCCGACCCGTTCCTGGCGGAAGAACACGGGGCCTGGACTGGTCAGCTTCACGCCGAGCGCGCAGGCCGCAAGAACTGGCAGCAAAGCGATCAGACCGAAGCCTGCCCCGACCACGTCGATGGCGCGCTTGCATAGGTGCGCCACGGTTGGGGTCGTCAGGTTCTGCACATTGAGGCCAGGTCGGTCGGCGCTCCACGTGAGGTTGACGCGCAGGTGGTCGACGTCGAGGAACGACGGGAAGTACTGCACCGCGAGCCCCAGATCGCTGCAGGTGCGGAAGACGGTGCGCACTTCGCCCGTGAGCGCTGCATCGGAAGGGCTGACGACGGCCACATCGATCTCATGTTGACGCAGGATCTGCGGCAGCGCGTCGATCGTGCCGAGTTGCCGCAGGTGCGGCATGGCGGTGGCGGTCTCGTTGGTGAACATCACCAACCCGACGACGTCCATATCGGCGGCCGGGTCGGTGTTGGATACCGCGCGAGCACTGGTGCAACTGCCGATGACCAGCGCGCGTGTGCGGCCCGCCACTTTGCCCCAACGCGTGATCGCGAAGGTCATACGCAGCACAGTGAGGGCTGTGAGGCCCGCCACTAGGGCAAGCCAGATCGAGAAGTGCGTGTTTGACACGGTCGACAGCGACAACACGCCCGCGATGCCCCAAGACGCGCACCAAGCTTCGGTCATGCGTCGAAGCGACAGGGCCAGGTTGCGGCTGGGCGGAACCCGGTAGGCCCCAATTCGATTGGCAATCACCAGCCAGACCAATGCGAACATCAACGCGACGATCAGCGGCCCCAAACCTGATGCGGACGCGTCATCCCACAGCCCGGCCAGAGCCAGCGCGAGCAGGATGCCGACACAGTCGGCGAGGCTGCTGACGATCGGGTGGAGCGAACGAGACATGGAGGCGAGGGCGGCGGCGCGGCGAAGAGAGGGCTACTAGTAAGGCTGTGCTGGTTGGCTACACACGTTCTCGCTTGGTTTGTAGCGAGATTGCTGCCTACATGGGCAGAAGCGGATTCGTGTGGCGAACGCACTCAGAATTTTTTCATTCGATCAACATCCAGTCGCATGGCCGCTTCCTGTTCGTCGCCGCCCCGCTCACGACTCGACGAGTGCTGTGAGTTGTTTTGCAGGTGCCGCACCCGGCACCAGGGTCAGCGAACTGATCGCTGCCAACGTCAGTTGCCACTCGACGACGATCTGCTCGAAGTAGCTGACCGCGATGAAGTTCATGCAGTGAGCGAACAGGGCGGTGCCGAGCGCCCAGCTGGCGAGCTGGTAGGCCTTGCCAGCCGCCGGCAGCCTGACGCTTCTTGACACTCCGGCAAACCCAAGCCACACGATCCACAGAAAGAGACCCAGGCGCAAGACGCCGCCGGCGACCCCTTCGGCGACGAACTGGTTGGTGACGTCGTGCAGCCCAGGCCCCCAGTGCCCGGTGCTCATGGTGCCGACCAGCCACCACTCATGGAACCAGACAAAGAACTTGTCGACCAAGTGATAGCGGTGCCAGCCCGTCGACCCGCTCATGATGTCGACGCGCGCAAGCAGGTGCCACACCGGCATCTTCATCAAGAAGAAGTGCAGCACGCACAACCACAAGAAGATCAGCCAACGGTGCCAGCGCATGGCGCCCTTCACCAAGAAGGCGCCAGCGCCAACGATGCCGAACATCAGGGCCATGATCGGCGTGCTGGATGAACAGAAGATCACGATGGCGGTCGCTGCCGCGATGCCTGCGATCGGCATGATCCAATTGCGCGTGAAGAAGCCGCGAATGCAATAGAACGGGATCAGGCAGGCCCAAAAGCAGCCGGCCAGGATCGAGTGCGCGAAGGCGCCCTGGCACCGCAAGCGGCCATCGCGGATGTCGGTGATCGCTGGCACGCCGCCCATCACCGCGAACATGTTGCGCGACGTGCGGCTCTCGATGAAGAAGAACGCCGCGACCGCAAAGCTGCAGAACAAGAACTGCGTCGCCAGGAAGATCAGGTCTTGGTGGCTCCTGATGAGCAGGCGGAAGAAGAAGTAGACCATCATCGCGTCGACGGCAGTGCCAAGGCGATTGATCAGGATGGTCAGCGTCCAGCCGAGGAAGTACCCGGTGAGGACGGATACCCCCGCCCACAGCACCATCGCCCGGTCGAGGTGGTTCCAGACGATCGGGCGCACTTCCGAGCGCACAAACAGTCGTAGCCACACGACCATCATCAGCAGACGAATGAACGTGAAGTCGACCGTGGCGAGCACGATGCGTTGGCCGGCCGGCACGAAACACAGCAGCAGGATGACTGGCAAAGCCGACCAGCGACGTGGCAGCAGCAAGGCGAGCGCCATGGTGATGCCCAGGGCGGCGACGCCAACAGGGTGAACCTGTGTGGATCCACCGAAGTCCGAGCCCGCCTGGTGGGGTACATCGGGGTCCTGGAACAGCAATGCCAACACCAGATGTTGCTCGGCTTTCGCGGGGTCGCGGCTTGATGCGGAATGTCCGACGCGACGGCGGGTTCAGCGCCAGCACCGGGTTGGTCGAAGATGCTAGCCGCCGGGCTTCGAATCTCGGCACGGCGGCACGAGCCTCGTATGGCTTCTGCGTTGCCAAGCACTACCCTTCGTCCCCTGACTTTGATGCTGAGCCGCTCGTTCGTCGCTCTGTTCCCCGTCTTCTTGGCTGCCGCTTGCACGTCGGCGCCTCCGTTCGATGCCAAGGCCGTGGCGACCGAATGGGCTGGCTATATGCAACGCGACTACGTGTTGCGCGCCGGCGACCGCTTGGCCGTGCGCGTGGACCAGTTGTCGACGATCGAAGGCGATACGCGCGACACCACCCAGGAGGTGGTCGTGTCGCCGACTGGTTCGATCGACTTGCGGCGCTTGCCGGGGCCGTTGCCGGTGGCTGGCAAATCCGTCGGCGCGGTCCGCACGCTGGTGCTCGAGGCCTACAAGGCGGCTCTGCTGAGCGATCCGAGTGTCAGCGTCTCCCTGACCGAAGCGGCGGTGCAGTCGATCTATGTCTGCGGTGAGGTGTTTCGTCCAGGGCCCGTGCCGTACACGCCAGGCTTGACGATGACACAGGCGATCGCAGCGGCCGGCAGCTTCAACTTCACGGTCAAGCACTCGGACATTCGCATCCTGCGCATCAATCCGAACGGCACCCAACGCACGTTCCGCGTCAACATGGATGCGGTGCTGCTCGACCAGTCGCCCGACTTCCTGCTGCTGCCGGGCGACGTTGTCTACGCGCAGACCTCGACCATCGCCGATCTCGGCAACCTGGTCGAACTCTACGTGCGTCGGCTGTTGCCGTTCTCGCTGGGTGGTCCGGCGCTCGGCACCATCAACTGAGCAGGCTGCGAATGGGTGACGATGGCGACCGCTGACGGCAGTCTCCGTGTTTGCATGGTCGTGCACGCTTACTACGAAGGCGATGCGCGCGTGCGGCGGTACGGCGAGTCGCTGGCGGCGATGGGGCATCACGTCGACGTCTTGGCACTGCGGGCGCCCGACAAGGCCAAACGGGAAGACCTGCGCGGCGTGCATGTCGAGCGCTTGCCGTTGTCGCGTCGTCGCGGTGGCACGCTGCGCTACCTGTTCGAGTACGTCTGGTTCACCTTGTTGTGCGGGCTCGTGCTGACGTGGCGCTGCCGTCGCTACGACGTCGTGCATGTGCACAACATGCCGGACTTCTTGGTGTTCGCAGCGTTCTGGCCGCGGCTGCTCGGGTGTGTGGTGTTGCTCGACGTGCACGACCTGATGCCGGAGGTCTATTGCAGCAAGTTCAAGACCGGCATCGGTCATCCTGGCATCTGGCCGATCCGCGTGCAGGAATGGATCTCGCACCGCTTTGCCAGTGCCTGCGTGTTCGCGACCGAACGCTTTCGTCAAGGTGCGATCGCGCGGCGAACGGTGCGCGCGGATCGTTCGATCGCGGTGATGAACGCGGCCGACACGACGCTGTTCGATCGGCACAAGCACCCATGGCGCGGGCCACAGACGCCGGGCGAATTCGTCATTCTCTATCTCGGTACCGTGTCGCATCGCCACGGCGTCGACCAGTGCGTGCGCGTGCTGCCGCTCGCGGCCAAGTTCGTGCCCGGCATCAAGCTGGTGATTCACTCCAAGCTTGCGGAGGCCGAAGGCAAGCCGCTGCAGGAACTGCGCGAGTTGGCACAGCAACTCGGCGTTGCCGATCGCATCGAAATTCGCCCGTCGTTGCTGCTGCAGGACGTGCCCGCGGCGATGAGTCGCGCGTCGGTCGGCGTCTTCACGCCGCACATGGACGTGCATATCGACATGGCGCTGTCGCTGAAAGTGCCCGAGTTCGTCGCCATGGACGTGCCGGTGGTCGCGGTGCGCACGTCGATCATGACGTCGCTGTTCGCTGAGGACGAAGTGGCGATGTTTGCCGATGGCGACCACGCCGCGTTCGCCGCTGTGCTGGCGCGGTTGCATGCCGAGCCGACGTTTGGCCGCGAGATGGCGATGCGGGCCCGGCGCTTCACCCGCGAACGTGCCTGGGAGAACGAGTTCGCTGGCTATGTGCGGTTGCTCGAACGGCTCACCGGTCGTTCGCTGGCGCGCACCGTCGCGTGATTCCTTCGCGGCGGTAGCCGTCGTGCGGTTGGTGCCAGCGCCGCCATCGCTACGATCCCGGCGAATGAAGATCGCGTGCATCGGCGGCGGCCCCGCCTCGCTCTACTTTGCCATCCTGCTGAAGAAGCGCGATGCAGCGGTCGAGATCGACGTCTACGAACAGAACCGCGCCGACGACACCTTTGGCCAGGGAGTCGTGTTCTCGGACGAGACGCTCGGCAACTTCGAGACCGCCGACGCCGAGAGTTTCCGCCGGATTCGTGAGAGCTTCGTCTCGTGGACCGACATCGACACCTTTTATCGTGGCACCAAGGTCACGAGCACGGGGCACGGCTTCTGTGGCTTGGCCCGTGTGCGCTTGTTGCAGATCTTGCACGATCGCTGCACCCAGCTCGGCGTGCGCCTGCACTTTCAGCGGATCGTCACCGACGTCGAGACCTTCGCTGCCACCCATGATCTCGTCGTGGCCGCCGACGGCGTCAATTCCCGCGTGCGGGAGAAGTACGCGGCCTCGTTCCGGCCGGTGCTCGATTGGCGGAAATGCAAGTTCGCGTGGTTTGGCACGAGCAAGCGAATGACCGCGTTCACCTTCGTGTTTCAGCCCACACAGTGGGGGCTCTTTCAGGTGCACGCCTATCCGTTCGAGGCGGGACGCGGCACCTGGATCGTCGAATGTCGCGAGGAGACGTGGCGCCGCGCCGGCCTGGACAAGCTCGATGAAGTGCAATCCGCGGCCTTCTGTCAGAACCTCTTCGCCGAGCACTTGGCTGGCGAGCAGTTGCTGATCAACCGTTCGATCTGGCGCTCGTTTCCGACCATTCGCTGCGGCTCGTGGCGGCACGAGAACGTGGTCTTGTTGGGGGATGCGGCGCATACCGCGCACTTTTCGATCGGATCAGGTACCAAGCTCGCGATGGAGGACTCGATCGCGCTCGCCGACGCCGTCGCCGCGCATCGTGGTGACGTGCCAGGGGCGCTGCTCGCCTTCGAGCAGGCGCGGCGCATCGACGTGCTCAAGGTGCAGCGCGCGGCGCAGACGAGCCTTGAGTGGTTTGAGCACAGTGAGCGCTACACGGCGCAGCACCCCGAGCGCTTCGTCTTCAATCTGATGACGCGCAGTCGGCGCATCACGTACGAGAATCTGCGCAAGCGCGACCCGGCGCTGGTGGCTCGCGTCGACGCCGTGGTGGCGAGCGAGGAAGGCCAGCGCAGCGCGACACCGGCACCGCCCGCCCTGTCGCCATTCCGGGTGCGCGACCTGCAACTCGGCAACCGCATGGTGGTGTCGCCGATGTGCATGTACTCGGCTACCCACGGTGTGCCCGACGATTGGCACTTGGTGCACCTTGGCAGCCGCGCCGTCGGCGGTGCGGGCCTCGTGTTCACCGAGATGACGAACGTGTCGCCACAAGGGCTCATCACGCCTGGTTGCGCCGGCATGTGGAACGACGCCCAGATGACGGCTTGGCGGCGTGTGGTCGAATTCGTGCATCGCCACAGCCAGGCGAAGATCGGCATGCAGTTGGCGCACGCGGGCCGCAAAGGTTCGTGCAGCAAGCCGTGGGAAGGGGACGCGCCGTTGGCGACTGGTGGCTGGCAGACACTTGGGCCGTCGGCGCTGCCGTTCCGCAGCGATTGGCCAGTCCCGAAGGCGATGCACGTCGCCGACATGGCGAGCGTTCGCGACGCGTTCGTGCACGCCGCCCGCCTGTGCGACAGCGCTGGCTTTGATGTCATCGAACTGCACATGGCGCACGGCTACTTGCTGTCGAGCTTCCTGTCGCCATTGAGCAATGTGCGCGCCGACGAGTATGGCGGCAGCCTTGCCAACCGCGCGCGCTTCCCGCTCGAGGTCGTGGCCGCGGTGCGGGCCGCGTGGCCTGCCCACAAGCCGCTGTTCGTGCGCATCTCAGCGACCGATTGGTTTGACGACGAGAAGAAGGGCTTCACGGTCGATGACGCCGTGGTGCTCGCGGGTTGGTTGAAGGCGCACGGAGTCGACGTGATCGACGTGTCGAGCGCTGGCAACGTCGCGGAGTCGAAGCCGCAGTATGGGCGCATGTACCAAGTGCCGTTCGCAGAACGCATTCGCCATGAGGCAGCCATTCCGGTGATGGCGGTTGGTGGCATCGCCGGCCTGGATCACGCGCACACGATCGTCGCTGCGGGCCGCGCCGATCTGTGCGCGATTGCGCGTGGCTACCTCACGGATCCCTACATGGTGCAGCGCGAGGCAAACGAACGGCGCGTGGCGGACTATGCGTGGCCCGTGCAGTACTTGGCGGCGCGTTCTTAGCCCGCCGTCACAGGCCGAAGAACCGTCGAATGCGCACCAGCAGTTCGCTGGCCGACCGCTGGACCGCGGCGCGCTGTTCGGGGGGTGCTACCTGCAGATCGCGCACGGCCTTCAGTCCTTGGCGGCGTGCCTCGACGATCTCCGCCATCTCCTGCGCGAGCCCCGGCCGCTTCTCCAGCATCGACTGCAGGGCGCTCTTGTGCACGACCACCACGGTCAGGTCGTCGACGGCGGTGACATTCGCGGTGCGTGCATCTCCCGTCAGCAACGCCATCTCGCCAAAGAACTCGCCGCGCGCCAGTCGCGCCACTTCCCGTTCGCTCTTCTGGTCATCGGTCAGCGAGACGATGGCGGTGCCGTCGAGCACCACGAACATCGTGTCGCCCGCATCCCCTTGGTTGACGACGCGCTCCCCGCGGCCGAAGTCCATCTGCTCACACTCGAGCGCGAGCGCCTCCAGCTCTGCAGGCTCCAACGGCACGAACACCGGCACCGACGACAGCGCCGCTGCACTGCGTTTGCGCGCGTCCGGCACCTTCGGCATCTCGCCTTTGAACTCGTAGCTGGTCTGGATCGGGAACGGGATGTTCAGGCCGTTGCGTTTGGCGGCGTACCACACGCGCGTCATGAACTCGTCGTTGATGTCCTGCTGCCGCTGGTAGTCCTCGATGAAGAACCGCACCTGGTACTCGATCGAGTACGCCGCATAGTTGGCGGTGCGCACCGCCGGCTGTGGCTCGGCGAGCACACCTCGGGTGCTGCGCACAACACCCATCAGCACACGCTTCACCTTGTTGGGCGGATCGTCGTACGAGAAGCCGATCAGATGCGACTCGGCATGCGCCTTGGTCGGGCGCGACATGTTGACCAGCGTCTCCTTGCCGATCACCGAGTTCGGCACGATGACGAGATCGCGCGAGCGCGTGCGAATGCGAACCGAGCGCCAGTTCATCTCGATGACTTCGCCAGTCAGCGAGCCGACCGTGATCCAATCGCCGACTTCGAACGGCCGTTCAAACAGCACCGCGATGCCGACCATCACGTTGTCGAGCGTGTTCTGCAGCGCCAGTCCGAGCACGATCGAGCTGACACCGAGTGCCGTCAGCAAGCCGCCGAGGTTTTGGCCCCAGACGCCGGCGATGACGATGCAGGCGCCGATCAGCACCAGCAGCAGGCGGAGGATGTCGAGCAGCAGCTTCGGATAGCGGGTGACGTACTGCGTGCCTTCACGGCGAACGGTCGCCGAGTGGGTCGCGAAACCGACCGCGGCGGCGATGCTGACGAGCCACAGCAGTGTCTCCAGCACCCGCAACGTGAGGTGCGCCGAAGGGGTCTCCGGCGCGAGCAGTCGGCGCGCGACCACATAGGCCAGCGCCAGCGTCAGCACCGCTCCGCGCACGAGCCGCGTTGGCGCCCGCAAGGGGTGCTGCCGCGCATCGAGAGCGCGGGCTACGGCCGTGAACACGAGCGTCAGCGCGAGCCAGCCGGCAACGTAGAGAACGAGTTCGAGCCAGAGTTCCAAGGGCGTGTCGGTGGGTTCAGCGGCCGAAAGCCGAGGTGAAGCGCTGGCCGCGGGCCGCGACGTTGGCCGCAGCGCCGCCAAACGCGAGTGGTTGGCCAAGCGCGGCGATGCGTTCCTTCGGGGCCGGGTGGGTCGTGAACATGCCGCCATCCCCGCCGTGGTCCTGCATGCAGCCGAGCACGCTGCTGAGCGCCTGTGGGTCGTAGCCGGCACCAGCGAGGAACTCGCGGCCGAGCCGATCCGCCTCCAGCTCCGCTTCGCGCGAGTAGCCGCTCGTCACCAACGTTTGCACGACGTCGCCGACCGAGTCACCGAACAAGTCCGTGAGCTTGCCGAGGTCTTCTTGGCTCATCGTCGCCTGGGCCGCCCCTGCTCCCAGATAGGTGAACGCCGAAGCGAGGTTGGCTTGTTGGATCGCCGCGACACCGTGGCGCAGGGTCACGTGCGCGACTTCATGCGCCAGGACCGCGGCCAACTCCTCTTCGTTCTTGGTGTTCGTCAACAAGCCGCGCGTCACCATGATCAAGCCACCGGGACACGCGAAGGCATTGACCTCGTCGGTCGCCAGCACCGCGAATTGGTAGTCGAGGAACGGCCGCCGCACGCCATCGTTTTGCGCGACGACGCCCGCGCCAACCCGCGCGACGTAGGCCGCGAGCTTGGGGTCGCTGTCGACCGCGTACTGCGGCATCGCGAGAATCTGCGCCGCCACCGAACGGCCGATGAAGTGCTCTTCACTCGGGTCGAGATCTTGGAATGACTTGCGCAGCCGGTTCGCGCCGCGCACCAGCTTGCCGGCGGCCGAGCCTTCGTCGGTCGCTTCTTCGAGCGCGTTCATGACCGCCGCACATGCCGCCAACGGCAGCGCGAACGCCAGCAACAACAGCAGGCGGCGCATCACTTGCCCTCCTGCAGCAGTCCGCCCGCGATCAGAAACTCTCGCAGCTCGCCTTCGCTGACGCCGCGTTCTTGCAGGCGATCAACCAGCTGAAACGACCGCTCGAGGTTCGGGTTGTTCTGGCGATAGGCCTTTTCGACCTGCGGGTTGAACCCCTTGCGCGCGGCGGCGGTCTCCGACGTCGAGTAGGTTTCGCGCACGCCTTGTCCCGACAGTCGCACGTCGGGATTGCTCGACACGTCGGTTTGATGCAGCCAGCCCGCCTTGGCGCCAAATTTGACCGCGAGCCAGGCGCCTTCCTTGCTCTGGAACGCGAGCTTGTCGCCTTCCTTCAGGTCTGCCACCGCCGGTGCGAACGACCGCTTCTGCGCCCGCAGCTTCGTCGCCTTGCGCGTGACGGTCAGCAAGTCACCGGGGTCTTGCGGCACATCGGCCGCGAGCAAACAGAGAACGGCGCCGAGGCCGAGCACTACAGACACCTGTCGCATGGCGGCGCACGATAGCGACCAGTGCTGGTGCGGGCGACCTCGCAGCCGCGCATCACTTGGCGTCGAGCGTGAACACCCCGTCGAAAGCCGGATCGGCGAGGCGTTCTTGCCAACGTTTCGTCAACTTGTCATCGGGCCGCATGGCGCTGCACGCCGCCAACGCGTTCGCCACGCCAACCCGATCTCCCGGCATCGCGCGCATCGCCTGCTGCCAGCGGTCTGCGAACGCCAGCACGTCTGCACTCGCCGTCGCACGCACGGCCAACGGTTCGAACACCCCGATCGGCGCGGCGCGGCCGACGACCGCAACGCGCCCCACTTCGCGCCCGACGATGGTCTCGCCGACATCCGCCCACGCGGTCTCACTGACGAGGCAGCGCGTACCGAACGCCTTGTTCGCACCTTCGAGCCGAGCCGCGAGGTTCACCGAATCACCGATCGCGGTGTAGTCGAAACGACTCGACGAACCCATGTTGCCGACCACTGCTGGCCCGCGATGAATGCCGATGCGCGTCGCGATGGTCGGCAGGCCGCGCGCCGCTAGTTCGGCGGCGATGCGATCGCTGACGTCGAGCGCTTGCACCGCGGCGCGCACGGCTGCCGCCCCGTGGCTGGCCGTGGTCGCCGGCGCCCCGAAGATCGCCATGATCGCGTCGCCGATGAACTTGTCGATGATGCCGCGCTCGGCGAGCACCGGTGCGCACATGCGCGTGAAGTAGTCGTTCAAGAAGGCGACGAGTTGCTGCGGCTCCGTCTTCTCGGCGAGCGAAGTGAAACCCTGCAGGTCGGTGAAGAACAAGGTCACGTCGCGAGTCTCGCCGCCAAGGCGCAGCGCCGCGGGATTGCGCAGCACTTCCGCCAACACCTCGGGCGCCAGGTAACTGCGGAAGGCGCGATGCATCTCACGCTTTTGGCGCCCTTCGACGACGAGCCGCCACAAGAAGGCGCCGGTGGCACTCGCACCGCCAGCGACGAGCGGCGCGGCTGTGGGCACCGCGATCAACGCCAGCCAGCACCACGCGACGAGGCCAAGGGCGAGTGCCAGCAGGGCGGCCAGTGCGAGTGCGGGCCACACGACACCCGGCAACACGAACACGGTGGCGACGGCGAGCGCAGCGCTGGCGGCAGCGAGCGGCACGTCCCACGCCGGGGCTTGCAGCGGGTCACCACACAGCAGGTTGTCGAGCGCGGTCGCGTGCAGTTCAACGCCTGGGAAGTGTGCATCGAGGGCGGTCGGGTGCGCATCTTCGTAGCCCTCGGCGTGGATGCCGATCAGCACGAACTTGTCGCGAAACGTCGCCGGCGGATACAGCGGCGGCTCACCGTTCTCCACGCGATTGATCGACTCCAGGATGTTGACGAACTTCACCTTCGCGAACGTGAAGGCCGGGCCACGCAGATTGAGCAGCACGCTGCCGTCTTGGGCGGTGGGCACCGTCGCACCGTTGCCCATCTGCAGACTGCCGGGCTCGGCAAGCGCCGTTTGCGCGAACGCGGGATTGGCGAGGGCCGTGGCGAGCGCGAGCGACGGCTGCACTTGCGCCGGCTCTCCACCGCTCAACCGCAGCAAGTCATAACGACGGAAGGTGCCATCGGCGTCGGCCTTGATGTTGACGAACCCGAGGCGATCGGCGCCGGCGGCGAACTCAGGCAGCGGCAGCACGAAGCCGCGTTCCCTGGCGCGCACGAGCGACGAAGGCTCGATTGGCAAGTGCCGCGCTGCAAACAGCCGGGTCTCGTCGTCGTTGCGGCCACCGTCGCGGTAGCTGACGAACTTCATCGCTAGCGCATCGCCCGGCCCCGTCGCCAGAGCCTCGGCGAACGCCCGTTCGTCCTCCGCATTGCTGCGTTGGTCGAACAGCACATCGAACGCGACGGCGCGGGCACCCGCGGCGCGCAGGTGCTGCAGAACCTGCCCATAGACCTCGCGCGGCCACGGGAACGGCACGTCGCCCATGTGGTCCATGGACTCCTGGTCGATCCAGGCGATGACGATGTCGCCGCTCGGCGCCGACCGGCCAAGACCGCTGGCGAACCGGGCATCGAGGCTCACGGCTTCGAGCCGGTCGATCGCGCCGGTTGCACGCAGTGCGAGCACGAACAAGAACCCAACCAGTGCAAGCAGTGCAGCGATGCCGACGCGACGCATCGACGTGTTGTAGCGGGCCGGTGGGTTCCCTCACGCCATCTGGCACGGAGATCTGCGCACGACGCGTTCAGGGCTGCTGGCTGCGGGTGCGGTTCGTGATCGCGAGTGCGTAGCCAAGCACCGCGAGCAGCAACACCACCACCGCGATCTGGCCGCTGCTGGTGGGGCCGCCGGGCAACTGGGCAGTCGCCGGCGTCGAGGCCAGCTGGAGGGAATGCGCGAGGGCGCCGCCGACGACCAACCCCGCACAACCGACGAACGCATCGCCGTTGCCTTCACCCGCCATCACGATCTGCCGCACGGGGCAACCGCCTGCGAAGGCACCGCACATGCCGACGAGCACGAGGGCGAGCGTGTTCCACAGCCAGTCGCCGTGCGCGATCGGTTGGCTGGCGAAGGCACAGTGGAAGCGGCCGGTGATGAGTGCGAGCAACGCATAGCCGCCGACGAAGGCGAGGGTGGCGAGGGCCATCCATCGCGGCCCAGCAAACAGCGAACGTGCGCCGCTGATCGCGCAGAGGCCGGTCGCCGACAGCACGGTGCCGACGACGGTGCCGATGCTGGCCGCTAGCCACCACGGTGCGTGCGCAGGGCCCGTGCGGTCGCCTGGTCCCGGCCCGCCGAGGTCGATGCCGAGGGCAAAGGCCGCCAACACGGCGACGAACATCAGCGGCCCCAGCAGCCCGATCGGCGTTGGCACTTCCTGCGTCTTGCCGAGCGAGTAGCCACGGGTCTCACATTGGCGCGCGAGGCCGACGCCGAGCACAAATCCGGGCAGCGCCAGCCAGGCATTGAGGTCGCCGCCGCCGAGTCGCTGCAGCAGACGGAACGGGCAGCCGAGGAAGACCATGGCCCCGATCGCCATCGCGACGCACAGGAGAAAGCGCGCCACGGCGAAGCTGCCGGAGCGGCCGATGTGGCGTCGCTTGTGCAGCGACCACAACAAGGCGCCCACTGCCAGCCCCGTCACTTCGGGACGAACGATCGCTGGGCCGTCATGCAGACCGAGGGCGCCACCAAGGTCGCGCAGAAAGCAGGCGCCGCACACGCCCATGTTCCCGGGGTTGCCGAGCGCCACCAGGCCGGCCGCGAGACCGCCGAGAGCCAGCAACAGGAGCACCGCGAGCCAGCGCGTGCGGTTCGATTGGTCACCACGCAGCATGGCGCCATCATGGCTGCGAGACGAGGCTCGTCATCATCCCCTTCGATGGTTGTGAAGATCTCCTCATGCGCATTTCAGCCCGATTTCAGTCGCGCCATGTAGTTCGCTGCGTCGTGAACGTGGCGGCCGCTGGTGGCACCCAACTGCCTGCTGGTTCGGCTGCGCCCACGGAGTTTCGCAGGGGCTGCTCGCAGGTTCGCAGCACACCGGTGCCGTGGCGGCGCGCGGCTCGAATTCACCAACCGATGCCAACCATGGAGGACCCGACGATGTTTGTTGAAGAACAGATGATGAAGAACATTCGCAGCTGCCGAACCAGCGATTCACTCGCCACGGCGGCGAAGGTGCTGTGGGATAACGACTGCGGCTGCGTGCCGGTCATCGACGACGACGATCGCTTGCACGGCATGCTGACGGATCGCGACATCTGCATGGCTGCGTTCACGACCGGCAAGAGCCTGGCTGAATTGCAGGTCGGCGATGTCATGGCCAAGGACGTCGCCTCGACGTGGCCGTCGGAGTCGCTGGAGGAGGCCGAGTTGACGATGCGCGTGCACGCCGTGCGCCGCTTGCCGGTGCTGGATGAGCAAAACCGATTGGTCGGTCTGTTGACGTGCAACGACCTGATTCGCTGGGTCGACGACGGCGGCGCCAATGGCTCGGTCAGGCACGCTGCGGTGCACCTCGTCCACACGCTGGCTACCATCGGCAGGTCGCGCCAAGCCCAGCCGGACTGCGCAGTTCCCGCTCGCGACCGCCTTCCTCAGTCAGCCCCGGCGTCATCTACGCCACCGGTCGCAGGGAGCCCGTTGCCGGTCGCAGCCAAGTAAGCGCCAACGCAGGGGTGGTCAGAACCCCATCGCATTCCAAGCCGCCGCGCAAAAGCCCACGCCCTTCACGAGTGCATAGTCGGTACCCCACGGCAACGTGATCCCGACTGCTAGCAGCTGGGCATTGGCGGCGGCTGGTGGTCCATCCATCCACTGATTGATCATTTGCACGAGGCCATGGCCCATCTCGCGTTCTAGCCCCATGAGGCGCATCGCCAGCCCAGTGCCAATCTGCGAGCCGACCCCTTGCTGCAGATAACCGGCGACCATCCAGGCCCAGGTGTCGTGCAAGGGCGCTTGCACCGAACCCCACGTCGAGGGTGGGTCCGCCAGTTTTGCCCCATTGAACGGGGCTTCCGGCTGGAAGCTCCAACCGGCGATCCAACCGGCGCCAAACCACCAAGCCGCGGGACTTGCCAAGAAGTAGCCGTCCTCTTGGAAGCGATCGCCGATGTAGGTCGTCGGGTCGGCGAAGGGCTCAATGCCCAGCAGGTGGCCGCACATCACGACCAGGGCCTTGCGGCCTTGCATGTGACCACCGAGTGGATAGTTCGCACGTCCGTCGCAGAAGGCCCCGACGAGATCCAGCCCACGCTGAACGACGGCGATGGCCAGCGGCTGCTTGGCTTGCGTGGTGGCTGTCGAACACAACTGCACCAGCGCTTGGCTGACCACGGAGGCATAGGCGGTGCCATACCCAGGGTGTTGGTTGTCGGGCGTGCGCGTGTCGGTGTTCCAGCCGTCGTAGAATTCGCCGCCCATGGGCCGCAACAGAGCGTGTAGGTAGGCAAGGTCGGGCTTGGCCGCGCCCCAGGCCGACCAATTCACGGGAAGTGCGTCGACGTTGATGAGGCTCGGCAGCTTCGCCATATTGATCATGGCTTCTGGAATCGGTTGGCTGCGAAACCACCTGGGCAGGTAGCCGTCGCCGATGGCTGGTGGCCGCAGCAGGCCAGGCGTGGCGGCGTAGGGCACGAACACCACCGCCATGGCTTCGTCAACGACGCTGCGGCCGGGGTAGGCCCAGTACGAATCGCGTGGACCGCTCCCGGTCGAAGTGACCACCAGCGAGTCGCAGGTCGCGATGGCGCGAGGCAGAACAAGCTGTTGCGTGTGGATGTTGGTCTGGTTGTAGCCGCGGGGGTTCATCGCCGCCCCGACCTGACCGGACGTCGTCGAGTAGGCGACGATGCGTGCTGAGCCGTTGCCCGGCACCTGCACGATCCAGGAGCCATCGCGCGTCTTCACCGCACCCAGGTGGCCTTCGATCGTGACGCTGAGCTGCCCCTCGTTCAGAACCTGCGCAGGCAGTGGCAGGGCCGCGGCGAGGGCCAGCGGTATGAGGGGACGATGCACTCGCACCGCCTTGCTGAAGGCGTCGGCAATGACTTGATCCTGCGCGTCTGTCAAAGGGTCGGAAGGCAGCGGTACCGATCGACAGGCGACGAACACCACGGCAGCGGTGACGAGGGCAGGAATGGACGGCATGTTCAGTTTTCCACGCGCACGAAGAGAGCAATGGGTCGTCGTTACATGCCGGTGCCACGCAACACGACGCGGAATGTTTGCGCCACCAGCTTGAGGTCGAGCAGCAACGACATGTGGTCGATGTAGTAGAGGTCCATTTCGACCCAGCGCTTCCAGGTCACACGGTTGCGGCCATAGACCTGCCAGATGCATGTCAGCCCCGGCTTGACGGAGATGCGGCGCATCTGCGACGGGGTGTAGGTCGCTACTTCGCTAGGCAGCGGCGGGCGTGGTCCGACGAGGCTCATCTCGCCGCGCAGCACGTTCAGCAGCTGTGGCAGCTCATCGATGCTGTACTTGCGCAGAATTCGCCCCACCCTCGTGATTCGGGGGTCATTCAGGATCTTGAATGCGGGTCCGTCCTGCTGACTCTGCGCGCGCAGCGACTCCTGCAGTGCCTGCGCACCGACCTTCATCGTGCGGAACTTGAAGCATGCGAAGACCCTGCCGTTCTTGCCGACCCGCTCCTGGTGGAAGAACACGGGGCCCTGGCTGGTCAACTTCACCACCAGCGCACTGGCGAGGAGGACTGGCAGCAGCGCGACGATGCCGACGGTCGAGCCGAGTACGTCGCAGGAACGCTTGGCGAACCGAGCGCATTTCTGAACGAGGGAGGTGGACATCATCGCGTCGTGGTTGGTGGTGCGACCAAGTGTGAATTGCGAGTGTCTGCCTAGCCGTTCACGCTGAGCTGCAAGTGAAGCCGCGATGAGATCGGGCTCATCTCGCGGGCGGGTGCGGGTGCGAGGCGCCGCACGGGATTTGCACGGACCCGCGACATGTCCAAGCTTCCTGGTCGCATTCGAGTCCCTCTGGCGTCGTCGTTCTTTTGGTGCGCGGCCATGATCGCCCCCGGTGGCGCGCCTGCCTTCGCGCAAACGCCGCCCCCGCCGCCCCCGTTGCCCCCGAATCCGGTGCACGCATCCGTCGAGCTGCACCTGCAGTCGCTGCAGGCAATCAGTGGGGCGGGCGTCTATGCGATCCAGAATCTACAAACCGGCGGCCAGCGCAGTCAGGACCCCGTGCCGACACCGCGGCCCGAAGCGAGTGAAGGATCGAAGGCGGCTCGCTTGTTGGCACATGTTCGCGACGCGCGATTCGATGGCGAAGGACGCCTGTTGGCCTTGCTGATCGAGCCACCGGTACCTGATCCACGCAGCGAGGAAATCGTGCGAGTGCTACCGGCCGCCGCCGTGCGTTGGGATGAGCCGCTTCACCATTGGGTTGTGATCGAGCCGAACCTGCAGTTTGGCGAACTCGAAGCCGTGAACGTCCAGAAGCCGGCCGCATCGCCCCCGACCGGCCAGCCGCTGCCGCCAACGGTGTGGCTCGCTTCGCAGCTCGTGCAAGCCAGTTTCGATCCCATCCTGGCCGTTGTGCCGGCCCCGCCCGAGGCACGCCAGAAGACCGTCGGCCAGCCCGTTGTGTCCGCGGCGCCGACACCTGCGCCCGTCATCTGGATGGCGCCGACGTTGCAGCGGTTAGTGCTCGCGGTGGTGCCGATTACTGTCCCCGTCGTCGACGGGCCGTCGACAACACGGCACGTCCCGGTGCCGTGGTCGTTGGTGTCGACGGTGAAGGCGCGCAGCGGGTGCCACCTGCGCTTCACTGCCACCCCCGTGTCGATGGCGGCCGGCCCCGACGCCGTCGACGCGATGGAACGTCCAAGCGCCTTGTTGCGCCAGCGCTGCTACGAGCACTTCGGCTTGGCGACTCCGAGTTGGGAAGCCGCCGCGAGCAAGCCGACCGTGGTGCCGAAGTAGCCGTCCGCGCGCCCTGGTTGAAGCAATCGAGGCACGTCAGTTGCTCACGGAGCCGCGGCTTGGCAATCGCCCGGCTTGCACAGCACTCCCTGAGATCACAACGATGATGTTCCGTCACTCGATCCTCTTCACCTGCCTTTCCTTGCTGCCGGCGACCCTGCTGGATGCCCAGACTAGCCGTCTCGTGCCACTACCAGTGCTCGCCGCAACCAGCGCGGTCCATGCTGGCAAGGCCCCGCGTTCGAACGAGAGCGATTTCGTGCTCGCTACGTGGCTGATTGTGCAGAACGACAACGAGGTTGCTCTGGCTCGGCTGGCCCTGCAGAAGGCACAGAGCAAGGATGTCAAACAGTTCGCGCAGACAATGATCGACGCGCACGGCCAGATGACCGTGAAGCTGCAACCATTCGTCGCCTTGAATCACGTTGGTGACCGCAGTGTTGGCTCTGGCCAACCCAGCAAGAGCGACGAACGCGACGGCAACAGCAAGCAACAACCGAGCGACGCCAGTGTTGGTCGGCGAGGCGCTGCGGTCGGCACGTTCGACCATGTCTCGTTGCTGCGGGACCTCGGCAAGAAGTGTCTTGAGTCCGCCACGAAGAAGGTGAACGAGAAGACAGGAGCCGCCTTCGACTGTTGCTACATGCAGTCACAGGTGATGGCGCACGGAATGGCCACGGACATGGTCGACGTTTTCATCACCTATGCTTCGCCCTCCTTGCGTCCGACCTTGGAAGAGAGCCAGAAGGTGCTGCGCGCGCATTTGCAGCACGCTGAGACTCTGGGCGCGCAGTGCGAGGCGAAGCCAGTCGGCGAACAAGTTGGCGAAGCCACCAAGAAGTGAGTGTGTGAACTGGTCGCTGCTGTGCAGCGCGGGCTCACGTGCTGTCGCGGCCGATCGTTACCAGCGATCGGCGTCGCGATAGGCGGCGATCAGCTTCTTCTCGCCCTCCTTCCCGCTCTCGGCATTGCCGTGTTCCATGCCGACGATGCCGGTGAAACCCTTGCCATGCAGATGGCGGAACACGTTGCGGAAGTTGATCTCGCCGGTGCCAGGTTCGTGCCGACCCGGATTGTCGCCGACCTGAAAGTAGGCGATCTCGTCCCACGCCCGATCGAGGTTGGGGATCAGGTTGCCCTCGGTGATTTGCTGGTGGTAGAGGTCGTCGAGGATCTTGCAGTGCGGGCTGCCGACGGCGCGGCAGATGGCGAAGCCCTGTGCGATCTTGGTCAGCAACAGACCCGGGTGGTCGCGGAAGTTGAGTGGCTCGAGCACCATCACCAGGTCGCTCTTCGCTTGCTCAATGACTTCGCAGCAGCGCTTCAAGAGGTCGACGCAGTTGCTGAACTGATAGCCCGCGTCCTGGCGCGGGTCGATGGCGCCTGGCACCACCGTGCACCATCGCGCGTTCACACGCTTGGCCACCTCCGTCGCCTTCTTGAGGTCGGCGAGCACTCGTTCGCGCATGGCACCGTCGCCCGACGCGAACGTGGGCTTGTCGAAGTCGCCATGCGCAACGAAGACCCCCATGCGGATGCCGCACTGCTCCATCTTCTTGGCGAGTGCGGTCTGCGTCACTTCCTCGCGCCGCGCCATGCCGTTGTCTTCCCACGCGCGAAAGCCCTCATCGGCGGCGAACTGCAACTGGTCTGCAAACTCCTTCGCATGCTGGCCAAACATGCCGAAGTGCGGCGCGTAGGCGAGGCGGAAGGGTTCGCCACGAGCGGGTGGCTGGGGCATGGCGAGACCGGCTGTGGGAACGAGAGCGCTGGCGCAGCCGGTGGCGAGAAACGTGCGACGATCCATCGAAGAGCCTCCGAGAGAAGGCGCGCACCATAGCTGGAGAGATTCCCGGCCGCGATTCGCTTGACCCAATCGTTGCCACAGTGGCGCGGCGTTCCGGATGACGAGGAAGATGACTCTCGACGAGCAACTGTTCGCGGCCGTGCAGGCGGCCGATGCCACGGCGGTGCTGGCGGCGTTGGCTGCCGGCGCCAAGGCGGATGCCCAGCGAACCTACGAGGTCGGCGGCGAACGCGAGATGGAGACCGGCAGCGAGACGGCGTTGCAGCTGGCGGTGACATCCGGCGATGTAGGCATCGTCGAACTGCTGCTCAGTCGCGGTGCAGACGTGAACGCTCGCGATGCGGCCAATGGGCGGACGGCGTTGGTCGAAGCCGCTAGGCGCGGGCACGTCGGCGTCGTGCAGGCGCTGCTCGCGGCGGGCGCGTCGCCGACGCTTGCCGATGCGCGCGCGGGGGACGACGCGTTGTGCGCAGCGATCGCGGCCCACCAGGTCGAAGTGGCGCGGCTCTTGTTGGCGGCGGGCGCTCCCGTGTCAGCGCGCGCGCTGGAACATGCCTGCCATGGTGGGCGTCTGGACTTGGCCGCGATGTGCGTGAACGGTTCGCTGACACCCGCCAACACGCCGGTGCTCGTGGCCGCTGCCCGTGCCGGGCACGGGGCGATGGTCGACTGGCTGCTGGTGCACGGTGCGTCGATTGCAAGCGAAGGCGCCGAGGCGCTGCTCGAAGCGACCAACCAAGGCCATGCCAACGTCGTCGACCTACTGTTGCAGCACGGGGTCGCGGTCGACGGCGCCAACGCGTACGGCTGGACGGCCGTTCACTTCGCCGCGTATGGGGGCCACACGACCATTCTCGAACGCTTGCTAGCCCATGGTGCGGACGCCGAGCGCGTCGATGCGCAGCAACGCGCCCCGCTCAGTTGGGCGGAAGAAGCGGGTCAGGCCGAGTGTGCGGCGCGGTTGCGCGCGGCCAGCGGGCCGCGTTCGGCCTGACCTGCGCGCCTCACTTACCGGCTTGCTGGAACAGCCGGAACAGGTCGCTGTCCGTCGACAGGATCAGGTTCGTCTTGCTGCCGAGCACGGCGCGGTAGGTCTCCAGCGTCTTCATGAAGCCGTAGAACTCGCGCGCTTCGGGGCTCTTGTCGTAGGCCTCGGCGTAGATGCGCGTCGCCTCGGCGTCGGCGGCGCCGCGGATCTCCTGCACGCTCTTGTAGGCAATCGATTCGACCTCACGCAGGCGGCGATCCTTCTTGCCGAGAATGCGCGCTGCTTCGCCTTCGCCTTCGCTGCGGAAGCGCTGCGCAACCTGCGCCCGCTCACTGATCATGCGCTGGTGGATCGGGGTCTGCATCTCGGTCGTGTAGTTGACGCGCTTGAAGCGCACGTCGAGCAGTTCGATGCCGAGCGGCGTCAGCTTGGGTGCCGAGGCCTTCAGGATGTCCAGCTCGAGCTCTTTGCGGCCGCGCTTGGCGAGACGCAAACCGGCGGTGTCCGCCGCCTGGGACGGTCCGGCGCCGGGCACGGTGCGACTCTTGTCGCTGCGCACGACTTCGATCAGCTCATGGCTCGCGACCGCGGCGCGCGTCTCGCTGCCGATGATGTCTTCGAGCCGCGATTGCGCGCTGAGTTCGTTGCGCAGCGACTTGATGTACAGGCCGGCGTCGATGATGCGCCAGCGAGCGAAGGTGTCGACCTCGATGTAGGTCTTGTCCTTCGTCGGCATGCGGGTTGGCGGCCCGTCGAACTCGAGCACGCGCTTCTCGATGCGGTTGACATCCTGCACGAACGGCGTCTTCCAGTGCAGGCCGGGCTCGGTGATGGGTTCGCCCACCGGCGCGCCGAACTGCGTCACTACGACTATTTCGGTCATGCTGATGGTGTAGAAAGCGCCGCTGAATAGCAGCAGCATGAACAGGGCTAGGAGCCCTCCGAGTACGCCGAGGACCTTCACTTGCCACCTCCCTTGCTCGTGTCCTTCACCATTGGCAGCAGTTGCGTGATCGAGCTGTCGACGATCCAGGTGTCGGCGAGGCTCGGCAGCACGTCTTTCATGGTTTCCAGGTAGAGGCGCGTGCGGGTCACGGTCGACGCCTTCAGGTATTGCTCGAGCATCGCATTGAAGGCGGACACATCGCCGAGCGCTTCGTTGACGCGCTTGAGCCGATAGCCCTCCGCTTCGCTGATCTTCTGTTCGGCTTCGCCTTCGGCGCGCGGCACGACCTTGTTGTAGTCGCCGTTGGCGGCGTTGATCGTGCTCTCGCGATCCTGCTGCGCGCGGTTGACCTCGTTGAACGAGTTCTGCACTGGCTGCGGCGGGTTGACGTTCTTGAGCTGCACTTGATCGATTTGCACGCCGAGCTCGTAGGCCTTGGTCAACTCCGATAGCCGGGCGAGCGCGCCGACTTCGATGTCTTGACGGCCGCTGGTGATGACTTCGTCGACGGTGCGGTCACCGATCACTTCGCGCATCACCGCTTCGCTCAAGTCGCGCAGGGTCGATCCCGGTTCGCGCACATGAAACAAGTAGAGGCGCGGGTCGGCGATGTGGTACTGAACGACCCATTCGACGAGCGCGGCGTTGAGGTCGCCCGTCACCATGCTGCGTTCGTTCTCCGGATCCTCGCCGAATTGATCGGGGTTGGTGAAGTCGTAATCAGGTCGCGTACCGAACTCGAGTTTGAGCTGGCGGCGCACAGGCAGGACCTGCACGTCATCGACGCCGAAGGGCCATTTGAAGTGCAGCCCCGGTTCTTCGGTCGTCGTGTAGCGACCAAACCGCAGCACCACACCGACAGAGTCGTAGGGCACGGTGTAGTAGGTGGTGAACACGCCGATCAGCACTAGCAGCACTGGCAAGATCACGCGCAGGATGCGCAGCTTGGACCAGTCGGGCTGACCGCGGACGAGGGTCGGGCGGGACATGGCGGCAGGTTGTATCGGCCAGCCCCTCGCAGTCCTACGTCGGTGCCGCCTACGTTTGTGCGGGCTCGTCGAGCCCGCGCGCGCCGGTTACTGCGTGAACAGGTTGCGGAACGTGTTCGAGGCGATGACCGCGCTGGCGCCGTCGAGCGTCAAGAACTGACTCCAGAACGACGCACCGATGAGCGGGGATGGCGGGGCGGCGAACGTCGCGGTGAATTGGCCGCTGGCGTCGGTCACGCCAAACAGCGTCGCCAGGTTGCCGCCGACTTGCAGCGTCGGGAACCCGGGGATGGTCGTTGGGCCTGTGGTGTCACCGAGCACCAGCAAGAACGGCTTCGTCGGCAGCGTGCCAACGGCCAGCGTGATCGGTGCGCCTTGGCTCGCTTGCTCGGGCAGCAACGTCAGAGTCGCTGGCGGCGGCGAGGCATACGCGAGGCTGTAGAGCTCGAAGTCGTCGATGTTCCAGCCGCCGTACTGCTGCTGGCCCGTGCTGACCAGCCGGAACTCGATGACCACGTTGGGCTGGTTGTTGGCGAGCGACACCAAGGCGTCGTGCACGAACCAGCCAGAGTCCGCCATCGGCGCGAACGAAGTGGCCCACGACAGGGTGCCGGCGACGCGCAGTTCGAGGCGGTCGGTGGGGCCAGCGCAACTCGCCCAACGCTTGAAGCGCAGGCGCACGCCGGTGAGGCCGGTGCAGTCGATCGGTGGCGACCGCAACCACGAGTCGCTGGCTGGCGCGTAGGCCCCGTTGCTGGTGGCGCCGAGGTTGTTGCCAAAGCAGTTCTGTCCGCTCGCGGCGGCCGTCGGATCGGTCCACCAGCCCGGATGGTTCACGGGCGTGCCGAGTTGCCAATCGTCGGTGCCAGACGTGGCGCCGTGCGTCCAACCCACCGCGCCAGCTTCGAAGTCATCGAACCAGATCCGGTGTTCGCCGACGGTCATGTACAGGTACTCGCCAACCAGCGGCAATCGATGCAAGGCCCCACCGATGTGTTGTGCCTCGATGTGGTACTGCACGATCTGCGGTGCCAACTGGCCGGGCAGCAAGGCGTGCCAGCGGTTCGTCGTTCCGGTCGGCACCAGGATGCGTTGGTTGGCGCCGGGGCCCCAGTGCACGCGCACTTGGCTGTAGCTGCCGGTGATCGGCACCGCATTCACTTCGATGCGGCGCGGGGTCAGCTGAGCAGTGGTGTTGGTGAGTTGCGTGTGCTCGATGTAGCCAGCCAGCAGGGGCGGATACGGCAGATTGTGCAGTTGGCAGGCGCTGACCAGATTGGCGTAGTGGGGCGTGCCGTTGCCAAGCAACCCGTCGTCGTCATCGGCTTGGAACGCGGCGACCACCGCATCGGGCTGGTTGAAGGCGTTCGCGGCGATCGAACCGAGCACGACATCGTCGCTGATCTGCCGAGCCACCGTCGTGCCCATGACGGCGCGCAGGTTCTCACGGAACTTCCACGCGAACCCCATCCACGAGAGGCCCTGATCGTGCGGCCCGCCACCGTTTGGATATTGCTGGTTGTTGGTGCCGCTGCGAATGCCGCCGCCGCCGCTGAAGAAGTCGTGGCCGATCGTCGGGTCGTCGAGCAAATACATGCTGCAGGTGTCGCCCCAACCTTCGCTCAGGCCGTTCGTTTGTGAGATGCCGCCGTAGCGGTCATCGAGTCCGTGGCCCCATTCGTGGGCGACCACCGACGCGGCGGCGGTGTTGTTGCAGCCGCCGCCCGACGCATAGAAGTTGATCGAGTTGCCGGTGTAGTAGGCGTTGCACGAGCTGTTGATGTTGACCGTCGGGAAGACGTTGTCGGCGACCGCGAGCTCTGGCGAGTTGCCGAGAATGCCGCGCGCCCACGTGTTGATGCGGTCGGTCCAGTAGTAGGTCGTCGTGTGCGCGAGCTGCTGTTCGGTCGCCGCGGCGGTGCCGAGTTGCAGCGTCGAGTTGACGCCGGGCTGCAGCGTCGCGGTCAGATTGAGCGCGTTGGCGCCCGCCACGAGGCTGGTGTGTTCGCCGCGCAAACTGACCACCACTTGGGTTGGCACCGTCAGGTCGACGGTGAACTGCCCGTTCTGGTCGGTGATGACGGTGCCGACGCCCGGCACCAGGATCTCGACGCCAGCCAGGGTTGCATTGGTCGGTGTCGAGGCGGGGGAGAACGCGGTGTGCGTCCAGGCTCGCACGGTGTAGGTGGCAGGCACCGGCGCCTTGGGGTGCCGTTCGCCCGTGCAGGCAGGAACGCCGCATTCGTGCTTGTCGTTCGTCCAGTGCAAGGAAGCACCCGTCTGCGCATGGATGTAAGCGCGGCCGATGGGGCCATTGCCCGCGGCGTCGACGGCGCTGATCGGCACTTCCCAAGCGAGTGTGAACGGGGTGCGCCCGGCGGCCGCGGCATCCCCCCAGATGACGAGGCGTGGCGCCCGAGGCTGGCCCGGCTGCGGCGTCGAGTTGCCTTCGCGGCCAAGGGCGAGCCAGGCGTTGGCGATGGCGTGCTGTTCGTCGAGGTTTGGCGTCAGGTTGAAGTCCGCAGGCACTGGCCACGCGGTGCTACCGAGGTGGCACACGCGACCGGTCATGTGGATGCGCACGTCAGCGCGGCCACCGATCACGGGCACGCCGCGAAACCACTGCTCGAACGTGAAGGTCCACGTGCGGCCCATGCGCGCGCCGATGCTCTCGCGCCAATCGGATGCGCCAAGGCCGAGCAGTGGCGACCAGCGCTGCATTTGTGTGTTGGCGTGGCGGCGCGCTTCGATCAGGCTGTTCTCGCGCCAGTCTGTGAGTGGGTAGCCATGGCCGAAGATCGCCTGCGGGGTGCCGGTGGGTGGGTGCCACTGCACGATCCATGGTCCGCCGATGTCGCGTTGGAACTGTTCGTACGCGACCGCGGGGCTTTGGCTGGCGAGTGGAACGGTGACGACGAACGAGAGGCAGAGCCCGGTTGTCAGGGCGAGGGTGCGTGCGAGCATGGAGGTGCGGGTTCTGGGCGGGGCGGCTGGGAGAGGCGTGCGCAAGGTATGGGCATGGCGGGAATTCGTCCATGTGCCAGGGTGGGTTGGGGCTGGATGCTGGTGTTTCGCCGAGTCGAATGGGGGGATGGAGCGCGCTGGTAGGGGAGTGGCGTGTAGCTCGCTGGCGGTTCCAGAGGTGGTGGAACCTGCGAATGCGCACGATCCGTTGTCGCGATGAGACGGAGCAGATCGCTCCGAAAGAAATGTTGAGGCGCCCCGTTACCCGTGATTCGCTTCCCGCTAGTCCGCTGGTCAAGGGAACAGCCCGTTTCGTCCACCGTCGCCTAAGGAACGTTGATGCCTCGCGTCGCCTCGCATTCGTATTCGTGGCTGAAGCTCGTCTGTAGTTGGGGCGCTGCGCCTCTGGCTTCGCTGCTCTTGCTCGCAAACTTGGGTGCGCAAGACTGCAACAACTCGACCGGTGCGGCGGGTGGGGTGACCGGAACGCAGTGCCAGGCGATTGCGTCGGCGATCTGCGAGCCTCTGGGCCCGTTGCCGGAGCAGGTGTCGCTGCCACCATTCTGGGGAGAAGGCCTCATCCGCGCGGAAGTCGTTCTACCCCCAGGTGCTACCTCGACGCTCACCGATGTGCAGACAGCAATGGGTCTGGTGTCAGGCGGCGGGCTGGTGGCTGCGACGGGCGGCGAGTTTCGCCAGACGGTTGGCTTGCTGCGCACGTACGGCCTCGATCGCGCGCACCCGTTCCTGGTGACGATCGGCTATCGCAGTTACGAAGTCGACGCCTGGCGAACGGCTGGCGACAAGGTCGGCACGATCGATGATCCATTCGGTCCCGGTTGGCGCGCTTCGTGGGGCGACCTGCTCGAAGCCCCCCAGCTCGACGGGTCGATTGTATGGCGTGTCGATGAACACGGCGCCCGGTGGATGCACACACAATTGAGCACATCGAGTGTGAACGTCGGTCCGGCCGACCAGTCGACGACGTGGCGCACATACGACTCACAGTCGAGCACCCGGCTGGTGTTGGAGTACCACTACGTCGGTGGCCAGGTCGTGCCGGTGTGGTTTCGTGAGTGGCCGGATCGCACCCGGTGCGAGTACCACACGGTGACCGGTGGCGGCAACGACGTCGTGACGAAACGTTTCTACCGCGGCGCCTACGCCTCGCCCGACTGGCAAGTGGCGTTCACCTACGACACCGGCACCGGCAAGTTGTCGAACATCACGGACGCGCGCGGTATCCAGCACGCCCTGACGTGGACGACATTCGGTAGCACGCGGCGCGTGACCAAGCTGACTGCACTGGCGCCGACCGCGTGGGCGACGGCCGCGATCGACACCCACTTTGAATACGCCACGACGGCGCCATACCAACTCGTGCGCGTGCGCAAGCCGTCGCGCTCGTTCCTCGACGATCAAGATCGCAGTGGTGCTTACGACGCCGTCGAGGCGTTCAACCATGAAGTGATCACACACTTCACCTACGTCGCTGCCAGCAATCGCATCGAACGTGTGTACGACGAGTCGACTGGGCTGGCGCGGCAGATGATCGAGGTCGCCTACGACGGCAATCCCACGTGGCGTGTCGTCACCATGACGGAAGGTGAGACGTCGACGCTGCCAGGCCAGGGGCAGCGGACGCGGACGCAGACGATGACCTATCCACAAGCGAACCGCACGGTGTGGACGGATCCGCGCGGTGTGGTGCGTCAGTACAACTACGACCCAAACTTCGGTAGTTCGCCGCGGCAGTGGCGGGTCACGCGCATCGAAGAGTTCGCTGGCGCCAACGACCCGCGTCCAACCAACGATCTCAACTACCACGCATCGCTGGTCTGGCAATTCACTTGGGCCTGCGGCTGTGGGCAATTGACCGGCATCACGATGCCGTCAGGTCTGCAGCATGTGATGACCTACGACACGGAAGGTCGCGGGCTGACGACGAGCACCGGGGTGATCCCACTTGGGCAATCGACAGCGCAACAAGTGCGCACCTGGAGCTATCGCTCGTGGAACGACACCGACTACCGGTTGGCGTCGCGCCTCTCGGGTTACGTGGACGCGCGCGGCAAGATCGGGGTCAACACGTTCACTCTGGACCCAACCTACGGGGGCTATCGCATCGACGGCGCGTTCGCGACCGTTGATCTGTTCTCGGTGCAAGAGGACAGCCAAGGCCGTGTGTTGTGGACCGAGGAAGCTGCGTTCCAGGTCGATGGTGGTTCTACCAGCCGCGCTCGCGTCGGCTATTCCTTTGGTTCGACGTCGTCTCCCAGCAACCAATTAGTGACGCAGGTCACCACCTACGAAGCGAACGGCACGACCTCGTATTCGACGCGTTCGTTCACCTACACAGGCCTCGGCTGGCTTTCGACGTTGATCGACGAGAAGGGGCGGACCGCGACGTTTGCGCACGATGCGATCGGCCAACTGACGGCGGTGACACTGCCGACGACGAGCAGCGGCCGCGGCTCGGCGAGCTACGGCGGCACCTTCACGTTCCAATACGATCGCCGCAGCACCGTTGCGAAGGTGACGCAGTCGGCGCACAACGATCAGGGTGCTGCCTATGCGCATGCGAACCTCACGAAGACGCAGGTCTACGACTACTTCGGGCGGCCGTGGAAGGAGCTGACCGATACGAGCGTGCTCAGCCAAGCGGGCACGACGACGTTGACGAGCACCAACGAGTACGACATCAGCAACCGGCTGTGGCGCGTGCTGGCGTCGGGTGGGCGCGAAGCGCAATACCTGTTGGACGATCACAACCAGCTCTACCAAGAGCGCAACAAGGTCGATGGCTCGACTTGGTCGGTTGAGCAGCACGGCTACCACAAAGACGGGGTGTTGGCTCGCGTCGTGGAGCCGACTGGATTGGTCGGGCTAGTCGACAAGCTCGATGCCTGGGGACGTCCGGAGCGCATTTCGCTGCCTCTGGATAAGCATGTGGACCTGACGCGCGATGACGAGAACCGCGTCACGAAGTCGGAGTACCGAACCGGAGCGAGTGCCGTGCTGCAGCAGACTGTCGTCTCGTCGTTTGACGAGCTCGGCCGCACTCTGACAGAGTCCCTCTCCGCACCTGGGCTCACGACGGCGCGGACCGTCACTTACACCCACAATGGCCCGTTCCGGGTGGCGACCGCGGTCGACGCCGATGGGCGCGGTGCGACCTATGGCTATGACGCGCGCGGGCGGTTGGTGCGCACCCAGGATCGGTTGCTTGGCACGACCGGCAACGCCGAAGTGTTCAGTCGCGACGTGATGGG
>CANEYR010000040.1 GCA_947444055.1 Planctomycetota bacterium | reverse complement strand
TGGTCTGCTGCCTGGTCGGTTTGAACTCGAACTCACCACGCCTTCCCTGACTGGCACCTTTGATGCGATCTGTGTCGTCGAGGCGTCGTCGTTCCGGCTGCAGCTGTTTCCGGACGTCGGCGGCAAGGTGCTCGACCTGGTGGTGTGTGAGAACACGGTGACGGCCGACATGCCGGGCAGCCGCTACGAGGCGAAGGCGCCGCTGGCTGCCGCGCCACCCCACCTTGGGCTTGCTCTGGCGGCGTTGTTGGCCGAGTTGCTGGCTCCGGTTGGACCAGACCGAGTGGTTGGGGAACGGCAGGTCGCTGGCGCCGGCGTGGAGGTGCAACTGCGCCCCGCTCTTGGCAGCGGGAGCGTGACGGCGCGCCTCTCGGCCGTCGGCACCATCGATAGCTATGCGATCCAGGTTGGCTGGATCGAGTTCGTTTGCACCGCTGCGGGCGAGATTCGCGGTCGCGGCGTCGCCGGCCAGCTGCGCCGCGTCGGCGGCTAAGAGCGGTCGGCGCCGGTTGCTGGCGCTTTTGACCATGGCCGCTCCGCGAGCGAGCGGGTATAGGAAGTGCGGCGCGTTCCACCACGCGGCAATGGCCCTTGGCATGGTCGTTCCGAGATCCGTCGCTCCCTGCTGGCGTCTCGTTCCGCATCTGCTGCCAACTCAGAGACAAGTGCGCGTCCGCCGCTGACCGAAAAGCGGGTGGCCGCGCCGCCGCCATCGCGAATGTTCCGCCGCAAGAAACTCAACGAGACTGAATTGGATCCCGCCGAGGCGGGCCGCGATGACGACATGATCGTCGTCGTCGACCGTTCGCTGAATCCGTACTTGGTGCTGTTCCACGAACCGGCGGGCTATCGCGCCGAACAGATCCGGGCGCTGCGCAATCGGCTCGTGGCGATGAACCCGGATGGCGAACCGAAGACGTTGGTGATCACGTCGGCAGTGCGCGGTGAAGGCAAATCGGTGGCGGCGATCAATCTGGCGATGGCGCTGGCGGAGCTGGAGCGACAGCAGGTGGTGTTGGTCGATGCCGACCTGCGTCGCCCAAGCTGCGAACGCTACCTCAACCTGAATGCTGAGGTCGGGCTCAGCGATGTGTTGATGGGCCGGGTGTCGGTCGACAAGGTGCTGCGTCCGGCCGGGCACCGCAACTTGATGTTGCTCGGCGCGGGCACGCGCCTCGGCAACCCCGCCGAAGTGCTCGGGGCCTCGCGTCTCGATGAACTGTTCTCGCGGTTGAAGGAAAAGCACCAATACGTCGTGGTCGACACGCCGCCGGTGTTGCCGTCTACCGACGCCGGCGTGTTGTCGTCGCGTGCCGATGGCACGCTGCTGGTCGTGCGCTTGGAGAAGTCGCTGCGTAAGCAGTCGCGCGAAGCTCTGCGGGTGTTGCAGGACATGGGCGGCAACGTGCTCGGCACGTTCGTCACCGAGTTGCGCGGGCAGGATCCCGAGAGTGATCGGCGGCTCGCGTACGACTCCGACGTGCCGGACGGCGACGTGCTTGATAACTCCGGCCGCGGCGAAGGGCGGTGACGGTGGCGGGCTTCAAGGAAACGCTGAAGGACGCGGTGCGCCAGCTGTCGTTCCGCACCTCGCTCGACAGTCTCAGGAAGAAGGGCGTGCAGCAGGTCAACGTGCTCGGGCTCGACCGCATCACGGCGTTGATCGAGGCGGCTGTTCACCGCAGCTTGAAGTCGCGCTTGGTCGGCGTCGAGCGCGAGGCGATCGCGGACGCGACCAAGGCTGAGTTCTTGCGCATGCTGCGCACCAACGAAGACCTGCAGCGCCAGAAGAGCGAGGTGGAAGAGCAGCGGGAACGCGCCGAAGACGAGGTCGACCAACTGCGGCGCGAGTTGACGCAGCAGAACCAAGCCCTGCAACTCCGGCTGGAGCAGGATGCCTTGGGGTTGGCGAATCGCTACGAAGGCGAAAACGCCGCGATCGCCCGCAAGGTGACCGAGGTCGTGCAGTCCTTGGCGCAGTCAGGGAGCGCGTCGCTGTCGACGGTCGAGCAGCGACTGATGGAGCTGGTGCTGGATGTCGTCAGCGGCGAGCGTCAATCGGCTGAGGCCGCGCGACGTACGCTGCACGATCGCGAAGTCGACAACCTGCAGCGCCGCATCAAGAAGCTGAATGACAACTTGGTCGTGACCGAGCAGCGCTTGCAGCTGGTTGCCGCCCAAAAGAACGTGGACGGCGGCATTTCATCGGTCTACCGCGAAGTGCAGGGCGTCGCCGGGGGCGATGGCCAAGGTGAGAAGAAGAAAGAACTGATGTCCGGGATCTTCCAGGCGAACCTGAAGCTGCAAAAGAAGGCTCAGGGTGGGGCATGAGAATCACGGTCAGCCTCAAGGAAACAAAACGATGAGCGAGACAAAAGAAACGGGCGAGGGCCAGAAGAAGGACCACGGTGTGCTCTACATCGGGATGGACCTCGGCACGTCGCGGACCTCGGTGTCCGCCAGCAATGGCGTGCGGGAGACGGTCTATTCGATGGTGGGCTATCCGAAGGACGTCGTCAGCCACAAGCTGCTCAAGAAGGACGTGCTGTTCGGCAAGGAGGCGCTCGAGAAGCGCTTGTCGCTGAAGCTCTACAAGCCGCTTGAGAAGGGTGTGCTGAAGTTCACCGGCGACGCCACCATGGACGCCGAAGCGAAGGCCAACCTGAAGGCTGCGACCGATCTGATTGGCGAAGCCGTTCGCTTGGCGAAGCCGCGCAAAGACGAGCTGGTCTACTGCGTGATCGGGGCGCCGGCCGAGGCTTCCGTGAAGAACCGCGAAGCGATCATCGAAGCGGCGCGGGCGCACGTCGACTCGGTGATGCTGTGCAGCGAGCCGTTCTCGGTGGCCTACGGACTCGACTGGCTCGAGGACGTGCTGGTCATCGACATTGGCGCCGGCACGACGGACATGTGCCGCATGCACGGCACCATGCCGGAAGAGGCCGACCAGGTGATGTTCGATACCGCCGGCGACGCCGTCGATGCCGAGTTGAGTCGACGCATCACGGAGACCTGCAAAGGCGCGCAGTTCACCATCCACATGGTGAAGGACATCAAGGAACGCTATGGCTTCGTCGGCGAAGCTGCCGAGCGGTGCATCGTTGAGTTGCCAGTCGACGGCAAGCCGACGCCGTTCGACCTGACCGATGCCATCCGAGCCGCCTGTTCCATCCTGATCGACCCGATCGTGAAGGGCATTCACAAACTGGTCGCGACGTTTGACCCAGAGTTCCAGAACCGGTTGAAGAACCGTGTGCTGCTCGCGGGTGGCGGCTCGATGGTGAAGGGCCTCGACTCGGCCGTGGAGAAGGCGATGAAAGAACGCCTCGGCAGTGGCAAGGTCATTCGCATCGAGGAGCCGATCTACGGCGGCGCCAATGGTGCCTTGAAGATTGCGCACGACATGCCCGCCGATTTCTGGGAGCAACTGAAGTAGAGCGGGGGTGGCGGCGACCAGCCGCCGCGGCCTCGGTCACTTGACGCCGTACTCGTCCTGCAGCAGGCGGCGCAGCTCGAAGAAATCGCGGATCTCGTGCTTGGGCTTGGTGGCGCCTTCCTCTTGCGAATGGCGCCCACTGCGGCGAATGCGCACCGTCGACCAGCCTTCCATGTTGCACGGGTCGATGTCGTGGGTCGGGTTGTCGCCGACATACAAGCAGCGCTGGGCCTGCAACTTCACGCGCTGGAGAACGCGGCGGTAGAGCTTGGGGTTGGGTTTGCTGAAGCCGACTTGGTCGGTGAAGAAGATCGCCGAGGGGGTTAGGAACTCGAGCACTTCCAGCCGCACCAACTTCTCTGCCTGCTTGATGGTGATGCCTGCCGAGATGATGCCGCGCACCAGCGATGTGCTACCGAGCCACTTGAGCACTTCGTAGACGTCGTCATAGACCTTCAATTCGCGCCACTTGGTGGCGTGGTAGGCGACGACGCCAGCCGCCACGATCACCGCGCGGTTGTGGCCGTCGAACGACTCGGGGCCGAGTCGGTCGAGCACCTTGTCGAAGTGGCCGCCGTAGTTGCTCGAGAACTCGGCGATGACGTCATCGAGCTCGCGCAGAGCATCGGTGCGGTCGGCGGCCAGGCCGGCCCGGATCATGGCGTCGACGGCGGCGCGCCGGGCCTTGTCAGCGAAGACGGTCGTCGAGAACAACGTGTCGTCGATGTCGAAGAAGATCGCGTCCAGTGCCTTCGTCACGGCGACAGTTGTCCGCCATCCACCCTGCTCTCGCAAGGGCATGCTGGGTCTAGAAAGGAATGCGGGTCACTCGGCAGTTGCCTTGTGACCCGCAGGGTGCGATCCGTTTGCGTTCCTAGCGATCAGTTTCTTCGCGATCAGTTTCTTCGCGATCAACGACGCAGCATGCCGCGCGCGCTGTTCGGGCCGTCGTTGACGACGTCCGTGATCTGCGCGCGCACCATCACCATCAGGCTGCGGTTCTCGTCGGCCGTGCCTTCCTGCTTGAACAGGAACGAGATCAGCGGCAGGCGAGCCAGCAGCGGGATTTCTGCGCGCCGTTCCTTGGTCAGGACCTGACGCAGGCCGCCGAGCAACACCGTGCCGCCGTCCGGCACCTTGACCGTGGTGGCGAAGTTCGTCACCGTCAGGTTGGGCAGTTGCACCGTGACTGGCAGCGTCGAACCAGCGAGCGACGTCGTGAACGTCGGAATCGGGCGCTGCAGTTCGGCAACCGTCGGATTGAGGTTGAGCAGGATGTACTTGCGGTCGTTCAGGATGATTGGCGACACGTCCAGCACGATGCCGTCCTGGATGACGTCGACCTTCGGGTCGGCGATGAACGCCGCTTGGGCGACTTCGACGTCGAAGTCGCGGACATAGGCCGTCTGGTTGATCACCGCGACGTGGCCCCTGCCCTTGTTGACCACGGACAGGATCTGGCTGTTGACGACTTCGCCATCTTGGCGCTTCTCAACGGCGCGCAGAATCATGTTGAGCTGCGTGTCGTCGATCAGCGTCCAACCGGCGGTGAGGCCGCCGGTCGAGCTCAGCACGCGGCCGAGGTCACTCGCGAAGTAGTTCTCGGTGCGAGCGCGAACGTCGCCATCGCCACCGTCGTTGTAGAACGCGCCGGCCAACGGATTGGCGGCGGGGTCACCAGTGCCGCCATTGTCGCGGCCTTCCGAGGCGTTGTTGACGAGGCCGTTGGTGACGTCGTCGAGCGAGACGACGCTGCCCTTGTTGCCGGAGCCGCCAAGACCGCGGAAGTCGATGCCGAGCTCTTGCAGGAAGTTGCGCGAGATCGTCAGGAACTTCGAGTCGACGGTGACGATCGGCGTCTGGAAGCGCCGCATGTCCTTCAGAACGCCGATGATGCGGGCCTGCATCTCAGGGCTCGCCTTGACCGACAACAGGCCCGAGTCTTCGGCGCGCAGTTCGACGCCTTCGGTTTCCCAGTACTTGGGGTCCGTCGCTTCCTTGAGGGCTGTGACGAGGTCGGCGATTTCGATGCCCGCCTTCAATTCGTCGCCTTCGCTACCGGTGCGCGGCGTGTCGTCGGTGCCTTCGCCCGGGATGTCCCGGATGCGCGGCGCTTCGAACGGCGTGCGCATGAAGATCAAATCCTTCACGGAGTAGATCTTGTTGGCGATCGTGCCAGCCGCCTGCGACTTGTTGCCAATCACCACGACGCCGTTCTTGACCGTCCAGGCGAGGTTGACGCTGCGACCTACCATGTGGTTCAAGAAGTTCTCGAGCGTCATCGAAGCGACGAGGTCGATCTGCAGCTTGAGGCTCTCGCCGGTGATCAACTCGCGCGCTTCCGGCGTCGTGATGATCTGCACGCCGGTGATCAGGTTGAGGTTCTTGACGACCTCGTTGAAGTCGCCAGTTTCTTCCGTGTAGGAGAGACGGCCGACTTGGGCCGAGCGAACCTGCGCCCAAACGGCTTCGTCCTGCGGGTCGCTGACAACACCGGCTGACTCGTGCGCCGTGCGCGCATTGGCCTTGTCCCATGTAGTTGCATCCATCACCAGGACGTCGGTCTGGGGGACCTTGAGGTCTTCATCAGCCTCGAGCATCTTGCGGATCTCGAGGGCGCGCGTGCGCCAGTAGTCGTCGTTGCTGTGGTCGCGCGCGGCCTTGACCGCGGCATTGTGCATCTCGTAGGCGATGCCGTTTTGGGGCTCAATTTCCATCGCCCGTTGGGCGAGGTCTTGCGACCGTTGGAATTGGCGCGCTTCGAAGGCGACCTGCGATTGCTGGATGAGGGTATCGACGTGAGCGCGGCGGCGGGCTTCGGTCTCGGCGTACTGGCGGCGCAGTTGTTCCGCCTGCTCAGCCGTCAACGCGGCTTGGCTGGCGCGTTGTTGTTCGGTGTATTGCCGGTCGGCTTCGACTTGTGCTGCTTTGACCTGTTGCGGCAAGGTCTCCCAACTCATGTCCTGCTTCACTTCGATCGCGAGCGCGGCGATGCGCAGCTCTTCGATGGCGCCGTCGAAGTTGCGGGCGGCGGACATTTGCTCCGCCTTCTGCAAGTTCGATTGCACCGACGTCCGGGCGCGTTCTTCGCCAATCTGGCGGATGCGCAATTGCTCGTCCGACCACGTGGTGACGCGGCCGGTGGGTTCGCCCAACTCGGCTTGCACCGAAGCCAGCAGCGACAGCACCTCGGGGTTGCCTGGCGCCAAGTCCTTCGCCTTCAGCAGCTCCATTTTGGCTCCCTCCAGGGAACCGTTGGAGCGCAGCGATTGGGCGGCGCGCAGGTAGTTATCGACGAGCGCCTTGCGGCGTTCTTCGCGCACGCGGTCCTCCAGGGTTCCTCCCTGAGGATCTTGCGGGCTCGACGACGCCGTCCGGCTAGCCGGATCGGTCGGGTCGGATGGTTCGTTTGCCCCCGTGGGAGTTGAGCAAGAGGTGCTCAACACGGCGGCAGTCAAAGAGGCAGCGAGTAGGCGCGAATGTTCGAGAGCCATCGGTTCACGCTGAGTGCTTGCGAGATTGCGTAGGCTCCGTGGAACACGGAACCCCGCTCCTGTGCCTGACTACAAGCGATCGGTGGACTACACGGTGCGGAAAGCACCGTCGCCAATCAGAGGGACGATTCTGATGAGCGGCCGATCGAGAGGGACTTGTTGCCCGCAACAGAGCAGTAACCTCCGGTTTGGCATCAAGCCAGCCGAAGGCCGCGGCAACGTAGCCACGTGTTCCCCGGCGTGCCAGCGCTTTTTCAGCTCGTCTTCACGTCATTTGCGGACAAGGCCAGGTGGGGACACCGACCATGGGCTCCGGCCATCCGGCGGCGCACTGCACATCACTTCTTGGGACCGCCGCCGCTGCCGAAATGGATTTCTGTGAAGCCCGCTTCCTTGCAGGCGTCGGCCGTTTTGACGACGTCCTCGTAGTAGGTGCCGGCATAGGCCTCGATCACGCAACCCAGCAGTTTGCGGCCACCCTTGGCCTTGTCCGGGATCTGGCTGCCCGGGTCGGCCGCGACGCGCGCCAACTCGGCTTTGGCCTGCTCAAGGCTGGAGAAGGGCTTGGGGCCGATTTCCCAGCGCACGCGATGACCGCTGAGCACAAAGCGGAAGGGGCGCTTGGTGTCGTCGCTGATCGCCCCCGGACTGACGCCATCGGGGTAGTTCTTGGTGCCTTCACTTTCGACGAAGACCTTCACGGCCAGCTGTTCCTGTGGTTGCAGCAAGGAGCCGTGGCTGCCCCGGTCCTTTGGCAGGTAGGCCGGCAGCTTCGACTCCAGCACTTTGAAGTCGATGCAGATGAAGAAGATGATCATCAAGAACACGACGTCGATCATCGGCGTCATGTCGGGCTTGACCTCTTCCTGGGCGTCGTCGAGCAGGCTCATTTCGGCGACCGCTCAGGGTTCTTCTCGCCGGTCTCTTTGTCCTTTTCGGACAGCGCCAGTTCGACCTTCCAGAAGGCGATGTCGGGTTGGCTGCACTGCCGCATGATCTCGCCAACGAGGTGCCATTCGGTCCACTTGTCCGCGCGGATCAGAATCGGCTCGTCGATGCGCTGCACGATGGTGCCGCCGGGCAAGGTCTCGGCCTTGAGGTGCAGCCGGTCATCGGCGAGGCCAGTCTTGCGGATGCTCAGCAGCAGTTCCTTGATGGGTGCGTAGTTCTGCTGGTGCACCGCGGGGTCGTAGGCAACCAGGCGGTTGTAGACGACGGCGCCGTTCTGCAGCACGTTGATGATCGGGCGGTTTTCGGACGGCTGGTCATCCGCCTGCTGGAACACCGCCCGCGGCAGCACGAGGTCTTCGAGGTTCTTCTGACTGAGGTCGATGACCAACACGAAGAAGATCATCAGCAAGAACACGCAGTCGATCATGGGCGTCATGTCCATTTCGACCGGCGTTTGCACCATCTTGCGGATGTTCATGCCGCGCTCAGTCCTTCACGCGGAAGCGCTCGAAGAGATCCTCGGACAGCGCGTTGATCTCGGTCGACGCGCGGATGACGCGGTTGCGCAGCGCGTAGAAGGCGACGCTGACTGGCATGGCGACGGAGAGGCCGAAGATGGTGGTGATGAGCGCCATCTTGATGCCGCCCGCCAGTTGGTCCGGGCTGACGCCGGTGCCCGCTGCGGCGATGGCGCTGAACGTCTGGAACATGCCGGTGACGGTGCCGAACAGGCCCATCATCGGCGCCAGCGCCGCGATCATCGACAACCAGCCGATCTTCTGAAACAGCTTGATCGACTCCTCGGTCTGCATCTCTCGCACCGCCGTTTGCATCGTCTCGAACGAGTGGCCGAGCTTGGACAGACCGGCGCCGACGACGTTGGTTAGGTAGTTCTTGTCGCGTTCACACAGTTCGACGGCTTCCTGAAAGCTGTCGCCTTCGAATAGCGATTCGAGCTCATCGAGCACTGCCGGCGGGGCCAGTTTCGCGCGCTGGATCGTCATGAAGTTCTCGATCACCATGGCGAGTGCCACGACCGACATCACGATGATGAGGTAGCCGATGATGCCAGCGTTCTGGTAGGCGAACACCTCGCTCATCGTGCTCGGGGCTTCGACCGTCGGGTCCTGTGCCAGCAGCGAGCTGGCCAGCAAGAGTGGTGCGCCAACGGCGAGCACACGAAGAAACGGCACTTGCTTCAAGATCATTGGCGATGGTGGCGGCGCGGAGGTGTCGTTCAGTTTGCGCGCGCGTATTGGCGCCGCAAGGGCGGCGCCGTGAAAGACCGTAGGCCGGTGCCGGGGTGCGCTTGGTGCGAGTTCACTTGCCAAGTGCTGCCAGCGCCGGACCAATCCATCGCGAGCTCGGATAGTCGCTGACGACGAGCTGAAAGTAGGCGCTGGCGCGTTGCCGAAAGGCGTCGCCTTCGAGTTCGCGGCCAAGTGCCAGCACGCAGCGGCCGAGGTAGTAGTTCGCCTTGGCGCTGGTGTCGCCGGATCGCGCGTCGCGCACGCTGGCGGCGGCGAGTCGGAGCTGGGCCCGGCGCAGATCGGCGGGCTGGTTGTTGGCAACGGCGGCCAAGAACACGGCCTCACCTTCGCCAGCAAGACCCGCGGCGGCGAGATCGTCTTCCTGGCTGCCTGCGAGTTCGTGGAAGAACGCCTGCGCGCGCACGTAGTCCTTCTCAACCAGGAACGTCTCGCCTTCACCGATCCTGGCCATGGTCCGCTGCGTCTGCAGTTCGCCGTCGTCTGGAGGTGTCGCGGCGAGCCGTTGGGTGGCCATCGCCGCCGCCGCTTGGAAGGTCGTGCGCGCTTCGCTGGCCTTGCCACTGCTGAGCAGCGTGAGGGCGAGTTCGCTCTTGGCGCGCAGCGACCAAACAGTGCCGAGCGCGGCGCGCGTGGCGAGTTGGTCCAGCTGCAACAGCGTGGTGGTGGCGTCGTCGTTGGCTCCCGCCAGGCGCTCGGCACGACCCTTGAGCAGCAACACTTCGGGGGTTCGCCAGTGCTGCGGGTAGTCCACGAGCCACTTCTTCGCGTGCTGGCCGACAGTGGCTGCACCCGTCTGGTCATTGCCGATCGCGGCGACCGCACACTTGATCTTGAAGAACGCGGCATCGGCTTGCACCAAGGGGCGTTGGCTCTTGACGTCGCCGAACATTTGGGTGGCGGCGCGAACGTCACCGCGCACCAACGCCGCCCGGCCCGACAAGAACTGCGGTGGTGCGTTGCCCCACTCGACGGACACGACTTGGTCGGCCGCCACTTCGAATCGCTCGTTGCCCCGGGTGCCGCGCACTCCGGTCAGCAAGAATTCGGTGATCTCGACGTTGCGCAGGCGCGCGCCGTCCGTCTTCAGGATGCTGTCTTGGGCCTTCTGCGCCAGCCCCGGCGTTGCCAACAGGACGGCAACCAACAGCAAGTAGCACGTGTGCATCGTGGGCGTGTGGCGGGGCTCAGCGGTTGGCTTGGAAATACTTGAACAGCAGCAGGCCTTCCGCACCGAGGCGCTTGCACGACTCGAACTCGTCGGTCGAGCGCGCGATGCGGTAGATGCTGTCGGCCATGTCCTGCATCTGGCTGTCCTTGCTGCCCGCTTGCGTGGCGAACCAATACGCCTCCCACTGGAAGCGATACCACTCAAGACCGAACGGCTCGAGCTTCGGTCGCAGCGCTTGGTACTCCGTGTAGTACTTCGCGTAGGCCTGCGCGGGCCGGTCAAGGCCAGGCTCCTTCACCGCGGCGCCGGTTTGGCTGAACGCAAACCACCCGCCGAGCGCGCGACAGATTTGTCGTTTGAGTTCGTAGTGGGTGGGGTTGGCCGCCTCGGCCGCAAGCAGCATGGCGTGGGCTTCGGTGAAGCGGCGTTGCTGTAGCAGCGCCTCACCGAGCTTCGGGAGCGCGAGGCGGGTGACGACCTGCTGCGTCGCCTCGGTGGCGTCGGCGGCGTAGAGATCGAGCACCTTCTGCGCCACCTCTTCGACGCGCTGCCAAGCGTGCAGCTGCTCCCAGTTGAGCAAGGTTGCAACCATGACCGGTAGCTGTGGTCGTGGCGAATTCGCGATGTAGTCCATGCCGAGCGCCACCAGCTTGAGGCGCATGGCGGCGACGTCGGCCGTGGCGCTGGCAATCTCGGCGTCTTCCTTGCCCTTCGCGATCGCTTGGTCGAGTTCGTTGCCCAGCAACCGCACTTGGTTTTGGTACTCGCGGAAGATCTCGGTCGCGAGTTGCGAGCCCTTCACGGGGTTCTTCTGCTTGAGCTGCGTGTAGGCCTCCTCGGCCCGATCCAGTTTGCCGAGGTCGCAGTGCAGCCGGCCGACGTATTCGAGGGTTGCGGGAACGTTGCGATCGCCATCGCGCGCGAAGTTGGCGAGGAACGCCTGCGCCTTCTCGAAGGCGGCCGGGTACTTGGTCAGATCTCTGGTGATCTGCAGTTCGGCACTGCCACGCGCTTCGAAGTAGGCGAGTGCTACTTCGGTGAACTCCGCATCGGCCAGGGCGGTGGCTCGTACCTGTTGCTTGCTGACGTCGCCAGCAGACAGTTCCACACGGCGCGCGTAGTCGCGGTAGGCGGTCAACGTCGCGCGGCACGCTGCAAAGTCACCGGTCGCCGATTGCGCGCGCGCGATGTGCACCTGCACTTGCTCGAACAGCGGAAAGTCCGGTTGGATCTGTCGGTACTGCGCGATGGCCTCGGCGTACTTCTTCTGGTTGAACAAGTCGTTGCCCTGCTTGGCGAGCAGCTTGGCGCCGCCGCCTGTGGCGTGGGCTTTGACCTGACTCAGCGGCCCCGCATAGAACGACTCGAAGCCCTGGTCGTTGTTGACCAAGCGACGGTGGGCTGTGATCGCGCGGTCCAGGAAATCGGCGGCTTCGGCGGCGCGCACCTTGTCGGTGCGGCCGAGTCTGGCGAGGCCGCTCTCGACGGCGAGGATTGCCTCGAGGTAGCGCTCGGTGGCGGCGTAGGCATTGCCAAGCAGCAGGCAGGCCTGCAGGCCAAGCCGTTGCTGCTCGTCGGCCGTCATTGCCGCGATGGCGCGTCGCAGTCCCTTGCCCGCGGCTTCGTAGTTCTTGTGCCGCAGTTCCCCCTTCGCCAGCTCGAGCAGCAGCGACCCGGATGCCAGCGAGGGGCGGCGGTTGAGCATGTCGCGCAGCACGGACTTGGCGCGCATGCCGATGGCGTCCGTGGGGTGCTTGTCGTGGATCCTCTGCGCCGTGGAGAGGGCTTGGGTGACCAAGGTGTCATCGCCGGATTCGGCGTGGAAGCGGCATTCCGCCAGCAGCACTTGATGGCCGTGGTCGGCCGTGACGAGGTCGAACAGCCCAGCCCCCGCTTTGCCGAAGTCGGCTAGATGTCGCCGGAAGTCGGCGAGCAACTCGGCGGTGCCAGCGGCACCTTCACGCACCATCCTCTCTGCAGCGCGCGCATAGACCTCTTGCAGCATCGCGAACAGAAAGGCTTGCAGTTGTGGCGTCAGCTCGACTTCGCCTTGTTGCGCCGACTTGAGGGACGCGGCGATCTGCTGAATCGAGTTCTTGTAGCTGGTGAGGGCGGCTTGCAGGTCGCCGTCGACTTCCTTGCATTGCGCGAGTTCGAACAGTCCCCGCAAGCCGATCACCGTCTCTTCGCCGGCGTCGAGCACCATCTTGGTGAGTTCGTCGCTGGCGCGGGCGACCAGCGCGCCGCGGTTGTCGGGGTCCGCGCGCCCTTGTTCGCGCGTCAGCACCGCCTTCTTCATCCACATCAGGTAGTACTCGGTGTTCTGTGGCTCGTCTTTGCGCAGATCGGCGAGTGCAATCATCACGTCTTCGCAAGCGGCGATACCGGCCCGGAAGACCTGGTGCGACTCGGCGAGCAGTTCGTGGCTGCGGCTGGGGGCGGTCTCGTTGGCGAGATCCAATTCCTCAGTGAGGAACTGGCTGAAGTCCTGTAGGGCGTTGGCGAGTGTGGTGCGGGCGGCGAGTTGCAGATTCGGGTTGCTCGCGCCTTCGACTAGCTCCTTCGTCTTGCGGATCGTCTCTTGGAACAGCGTGTGTTGTTGGGCTCGGTCCTGGCGAAACCTCGCGCCCTCGTAAGCAATCACGACGGCCAGTTGCGCGATCTGCTCTTGCTCGCTGACGCCGCGGAATTCTCTGGCGAGTGCCTCGGCTTCGCTGCGGGCGAGATCGAAGAACCGCATGTCCGTCGCTAGCGCCCGGACGAAGTCGAGATCGCGATCGAAGCGCGTCTGCGCCGGCACGGTCTGAACCAACGTGCACCAAGCCAGCAGCAGCATGCCTTTCGTGTAGGTATGGGGACCGATACTGCGAACCACTGGCTTGCTCCTCTGGTGCGGGGTTGTCTGGCGCGAACGGTCCGCGCGGACAAGTGTTCAGTCGACCACTCTCGTCGTCGAGGTGCGCGCACAAAACAACCGCGGCCGCCATCGCGAGGAGCGTTGGCGGCCGCGGGGCGCAGGGTCGGTTACTCGCCGTCGGTTACTCACCGTCGGTTACTCACCGTCGGTTACTTCACCGACAGTTACTTCATCGACAGGTCCGACGCACTCGGCAGCGACATCGGGTTTGGCTCCATCTCTTCCATCAACACGATGCGGGCGCGGATGAGGATGAGGATCTTGCGGTTCTGAACCGACGTGCCGTTGCGGCTGAACAGCCAGGACAGGCCTGGCAAACTGCCGAGCAGCGGCACCGTCGAGCGCAGGTTCTGGCGTTCCACTAGGCGCATGCCGCCCAGCATCATGGTGCCGCCGTCGGGCATCGTCACTGTGGTGCGGACCTTCTGCAGCGTGACTTCGGGCAGCTGGATCGAGATCGGCTGACCGACGCCCAGCGTCGTGGTGAAGGTCGGGATCGGCAACTGCAGCGACATCACCGTCGGCCGCAGTTCCATCGTGATGAACTTCAGCTCGCTGTCGACGACCGGTCGCACGTCGAGGGCCACGCCGTCGTGCACGGTGCCGATGACCGGGTTGGCGACTGCCGCGGCTTGGGCGATTTCGACCTCGAAGTCGCGGATGTAGGCGATGTTGCGCAGGTAGTGCATCGACGCGCGCGAGTTGTTGTAGATCAACAGGCGCGGGGCCTCGATCTGCTCGCTGCGCTCTTGCTTGGACACGGCGCGCAAGACGACCTCGACCTCGGTGTCGTCAAGGAACGCGTACTGCAGCGACAAGCCACCCGCGTTGGTCAAGCCGCCATTGCGGCCGCCGAGCGTCTGGTTGTAGAGGTTCTCGACGCGACCCATGATGTCGCCGTCGGCGCCATCGTCGAAGAACACACCAGGAGTGGTGCCGGTGCCGACGACTCCGGGCACGGCGGCGTTCTGCTGTTGGCGAGGACCAAAGTCATCGAAGCCGGTGTTCTGCCGGTCGCCGTTCTTCTCAAGACCACGGCCGCCGAGGCCTTGCGAAGCCTGTTGGCCGAGACCGCGCAGGTCGATGCCGACGTCTTCGAGGAAGCTGTCTTCGACCTTGAGGAAGCGCGCCTCGACGTCGACCTGGATGCCGACGTGGCGGCGCAGTTCGTTGATCAGAGTCGAGACGGCATTCTGCGTTTCACGGTCGGCGCGCACATAGAGCGAGCCATCGACCATGTTCATCGTGAACGGGCTGCCATCCCACTTGTCAGTCGCGATCGTCGCCTTGATCAGCTCTTGCAAGCGACCCTCATCGACCACGGACGGAGCCGTCACTTCTTCGGCCTCGGGGAACAGCGGGCTGTCGTCGCCTGGCACCGTCAAGCGCAGGTTGGGACCGGGCTTGCCTTGCACGGGAGCGACCAGCTCCTTGACGTTGTAGGGGCGCAGTTCGAGGTTGCCGATCGCATTGGTCGGCGTCACCAGGTGAACCAAGCCATCCTTCACGCGGTAGGCCACGCCCGTCTTCATCTGGATCGCCTTCATGGCGTCCGCAACGGAACGGCGAGGCAAGCGGAACTCGGTCAGGGTCGTCGTTTCGGCGGCAATGTCCTTCACCTCTTGGGTCACGAAGAACGTGACGCCGGTGACTTGGCCGTAGTAGTTGGCCCAATCTTGCACCGTGGCGCTGGCGAAGTTGTGCTCAAGCACCGTTTCGCGCAGCAGCTTGGCGACGGCCGTATTCTCCGGCGTGTCAAGTTCGGACTGCGTCGAGTAGCTGGGGGGTTGGCGCTTGCTGACATCCGACCAACGGATCGGATCGAACACCACTGTCTCCGTCTGCGGCACGGTGCTCTGCTGCAGGTCGAGGAACGTCTTCGTCCACTCGCTGCGCCAGCGTTCGCGGCTGACGTCCATCTGCGTGTTGTGACGGGCCCGATCGGCGACATCGCGCAACGCCAGCGCCGTGGGATTGGTCGGGTCCATCAGCAGCGCTTGGTCGATCCGGCTGACGGTTTGTTGGTACTCGCCGGCCTGGAAGCTGACGTTGGCCGATTCGAGCAGGCTCGCGACCTTCAGTTCGCGGGTGATCTCTTGGTCGGCGGCGAGGCGGTTGAGTTCGGCCTCGGAGGCCACCTTGGCGCGGTCGAGCGACTCTTGCTCGGCCTTGACCTTGGCGGCGCGGGCTTCGGCCAGCATCAAGTCGGCTTCTTTGCGCAGCGGGTCATTGGGCTGCGCGAAGTCCGAGAAGCGCATCGCCGTGGCGGCGCGCTCGAAACTATCGATGGCCCGGCCGAACTGCTCGAGCTGCATGTGCGCGCGGCCTTGGCGCAAGTCGGTCTCGACCAGCGTGCGTTCGCGCTCCTGGCGAATGCGGTTGCCCATGACGGTGTCGTTGACCAAGTTCCTCGTCGGCTGGCCAGCACCTGCCCCGAGCACCTGTTCGCAGCGCTGCAGCATGTCGCGCGCCTCGGCGTTGTTGGCGTCGAGTTCGAGCACATAGGCCGCTTCCAGACGAGCATCCTCGAACAGGCGCAAATCGAGGGAGCGACGAGCGGTGTCGAGGGCCTTCTTGATGAGGGCCGCGTTATCTCGGCCCTGGGGGACCTGACCCTGGGGGTCTTGAGTGCGCGCAGCATTCGTCGTGCCTTCACTCGCGGTGGCATTCTTCCCGGTAAGCGGAGCGCCGTCGGTGCCGTTGGTATTGACGTCAACGAGACCTGCGGCAGTGCCCGAACAGGCGGCCAGAGCGAGGAGAGAGGAGGCGACGAGGCCGCGCAAGCGCAGGGACTGAACCTTGATCATCTTGAGATGCCTGCAGAAATGGCGAACAGGGAGAGGGGGCGAGCCGGTCCGCAGCCAACCACGCGGGGGAGAACGGGTCGAACTGAAAGAAGCGAACGCGGAAAATGCGATCTGGCAAAGAACGCGATCACCGACGCCATTCCGGCGATTTGAGACGCCTGCATGCCACAGGCCGTGCTGCAAATCGAACGCGGAAGTTCGACGATGTCGAGGGGTCCTGTGCCTTGCAGGGACGCTACCGGGTCACAGGGTCGCGGGACCGTAGCGACCGATTGCAAGGCGGTCAAGGTTGCAAACCAGCGTTCCTTGGCCGCGCGCGGCAGGTTGCAGCACAGGTCACGCCGACGGGGGCGGTGGCACGTCGGGCAAGCCGAGCAGGCGGTTGACGCGTTTGATGTCGTCCCACGTTTCGCGTTTGTGCGAGGGATCGCGCAGCAAGTAGGCCGGGTGCCAAGTGACGACGACGGGAATGCCGTGGTAGTCGTGCTGGCGCGCGCGCAAAGCGGTTGTCGATTCGGTGCTGCCCAGCAGGTTCTGGGCGGCGGTGCGGCCAAGGCACACGATCACTTCCGGTTGGACCAGAGCAATTTGCCGGGCCAAGTACGGCATGCAGGCGGCAACTTCGTCGGGTTCGGGTTCGCGGTTGCCTGGTGGCCGGCACTTGTTGATGTTGGCGATGAAGACCTCGCTGCGCTGCAAGCCCATGGCGCCTGCAAGGATGCGGTCCAGCAATTGGCCGGCTGGGCCGACGAACGGGCGGCCGGTCTGGTCCTCCACGGCGCCCGGTGCTTCCCCCACGAAGAACACGCGGGCCATGAGGTTGCCTTCCCCGAAGACAACATGCTGGCGGCCTTCATGCAGTCGGCAGCGCGTGCACTGCGACGCTTCCTGGCGCAACTGTTGCATCGCGGCCTTGCGGTCTGCAGAGGCGGTTGGAGCGGCGGCGGCGGTCGCTCGCGGTCCCGCGTCGGCGACGACGATGGGGCCGGTTGGCGGTGGCTCGGGGTCGGCAGCCGTTGATTCGGGTGTCGTTGCCTCGGCTAGAATTGCCTCGGCCAGAATTGCCTCGGCAAGAATCACCTCGGCAACGGGGGCCTCGACGAGGCGCGTAGTTGCCGCGGGCGAACGCGGCGCGAGCTTGCCTGCTGGCAATTGCAAATCGTGGCCGAAGGCGTGCGCGGCTTGCGCCAAGTGCTGCAGAAGGTGCCGCCGATCGACCGCCACGCGTTGCCTTCTACTCGTCGTTGCCGCTGGCAGCCATCGCATAGTCCGGCTGCCGCGGAAAGAGGCCGTAGCTGTGCGCCAAGCTGGGCCGCTGGCCAAGGGCGACGACACTGTGCCAGGCGACCTCGTCGATGCCGTGCGAAGGCAGCAAGATGGTGTCGCCCGCTTGCAGCACAAACAGGGCGCCGTGGGCGGCCAAGTGCGCGGTGAACGTCGCGTCGCGATTGAGCCACCGCACCAGCGCCGCGTCGTCGTTCTGGTCGAGGGCCGCCATGGCCGCCGTCATGGTCTTCACGAAGTGCGTGCGGACCAGCAGCTTGGCCAAGCGCCGCTTGCTGAGCGAAAGCCACGCGGTGTGGCCTTCCAACTGGCAAAAGCACACGCCGAGTTGCCCGGGTTCTGCATCGTGGTGGAACACGGCGCCGCCGCCGGGGGCATTGTTGTAGAGGATGCGCTCGGACAAGCGGTGTGGCCGTGGGATCAGGATCGCCAGCAGGTCGCGCAACCGACGGCAGCCCAGGATCGCGCCGCACTCGGGAAAGGCGCGCTGCGCGTATTGGTCGACCCAACCTGCGGTCAGGTCGGTCGCCTGCATCCAGGCCTCGATCTGGTCCTTGCCCGCCGAGAAGCGGATGCGCAGCGAGCGGTCGTTTTCCGCGTTGGCGATCCAAGCCAGCTTGGCCCACAGGTCGTTGGCCACGACTTGGCCTTGGACTTCGGCGTCGACGAACACGCGTTCGACTTCGCGCGGGTCGGTGCGATCGACCTTGCTGCCGCCGTACCGAAGGTTCTGGTCGTCGTCGAGTCGTCGTTGCAGCTCGTCGACGAAGCGATCGCCAGCGCGCAGGCGGTCGAACATGCGCAAGCACGTCTGGATCGGTGCCGCGAACTGCGTTGGCGAAGCACCGAGCATGCCGGGCAAGAACACCGGCTCGCCGGCGTTCCAGGTTGACTGCGCCGCCGCCGTGGTCGGGAAGGTGCGGTCGAGTTCGACCGCGTAGCCGAGGTTGGCGCCGCGTCGGTGCAGCGGCCACACCCGGCGACCACGTTGGCGCAGAGCACGAACGATCGACGCAGCGTCAGGGTGAAGGTGGCGCGCCCGGATCACAGCGGGCAGCTTGCCGAGCGTCTGCAGTACTGCAAGCCTCTGGCTTGCTACGCTCTGCGCCCTCCGATGCTTCCGTTTGTCCATGATCGGCAGCGGCGCCGTCCTGATCCGGTGGCCGCGACGGTTGCCCCGCTCTGGCCGACGGCCCTGCTTTGTCTGTTGCTCGCCCTGGTTGTGTACCTGCCGGCGGCGCTGCGGGCGCAGTTCCTCGGCTTTGACGACAACTTCTTCTTCGGGCCGAACAACCCTGAGTTCCAAGCTGGGTTCGCCAGCGTGCTCGATGCGAGTCAGCCGATTGCGAACGCGTTCTTGCCGGTGGCCCACGCCTCGTTGTGGCTCGATTTCGCGTGCACGCAGAGCGCACCGCTGTGGCCACACGTGCATGCGTTGTTGCTGCATGCGCTCGTTGGGTTCGTGCTGGTGCGTCTGCTGCTGCAGCTCGGCGCTAGTCGTGTCGTCGCGCACGCGGCTGGGGCGCTGTTTGTCGTGCACCCGGCGTTGGCCGAATCGGTCGCGTGGGTGAGTGGCCGCAAGGACCTGCTGTCGGGTCTGTTCACGTTCTTGGCGCTGCACCAGTGTGCGGTGGTGGCGCGGCGCCCCGCGTGGTGGCGAATGGTCGGCATCGGGCTGTTGGCGGCGTTGGCGATGTACAGCAAGGCGACGGCGGTGGTGCTACCGCTCTTGGCGGCGGCGGTGTGCTGGCAGGTCGGTGGCCAACGACGGCGCTGGTTCACGGTGGCGCTGTTGTTGGCGGTGGTGGTGCCGATCGCGTTGCACCACCAAGCCATCGCGGCTGGGCAAGGCACGTTGGTCGGTGGTTCGGCGATGGATCGGCTGTGCCAAGTGCCCGGCTCGTTCGTGCATTACGTGCACACGGCGATGTGGCCTGTGCAGTTGAACGTGCTCTACCCAGAAGTGCAGACGCTCGAACGCTTCCGCGGTGCATCTGGGCTGCACGCCGCGATGCTCGCCGCGTTTGTGCTCGCGGCGGTGGCGGCGCTGTGCGCCCGGTCGTGGCGGTTGGTGGGCTGTGGCCTCGCCTTCTTTGTGCTCGCGTGGTTGCCGTTCAACACCGCGTTCCCGGCGTCGTCGATTGCAGCAGCCGATCGCTATCTCTACTTGGCGCTGCCGGGACTGTGCCTGGCCGTGGTCGCGGCGTTGGTCCGGCTTGCCCCACGCTATGGGGGCCACGTCGCCATCGCAGCGGTGCTGCCGCTGCTGTGGTTGGCCGGTGGTCGCGCGCAGACATTCGCTGACGACGACACGCTGTGGCAAACCAGCCTCGCCACCGAACCGGCCAACGCCGTCGCGCACTACAACCTAGTCTTCGCGCAGCTGCAGCGGGGTCCCGCTCCGCTCGAGGAAGTTCGTCGGCATCTTGAGGCCGCGGTGCAGGCGTCGCGTTACCCGATTCATGAACTGCGCGCGCGGCAGCTCTTGGTTCGCGTCGCCCTGATGGATGCGGACTATGCGCGGGCGGCAAGCGAAGCGAAGGCGGCGATCGCGGCGGCGCGGGCGCAGTTGGCGCTGGAAACCAGTGCGAGCCGCACCAGCGAAGCGACTGGGTTGTTGCTGCAGAGTCTGCTGGCGGCGTTCGAGCCGTTGCAGCTCGTTGGCGACGAAGCCACCGCCAAGTTGTGCCATCAGGAAGCGAAGTCGTTGGCGAGCGCGCATCCGGATGTGGTGGCCTTCGGAGCCATGTTGGACTTGGCGGCGTGCCGGGATGAGTTGGTGGCGAAGGCTGCGGCCGGTCAGCCGCCTTTCCTCGCTGGCGACGATGCGCGCGGCAAGGCTGCCGACGAGGCGTTGGCGGCGGCGTTAGCGATCGACAACCACCATGCGCCGTTGTTGTGTGCGCAAGCCGAATGGGAACGGGCGCGCGATCGAGTGATCTCGGCGTTGCGTTTCTATCGCTTGGCCCAGGCCGCCGATCCCAACTGCATCCAAGCGTGGCTTGGTGCGGCGCGCATGATGCGCGAGCGCAATGGTTGGCCAGCGGCCGAGGACTATGCCAAGCGCGGGCTGGCGGTGCGTTCGGATCCGTCGCTGCGGCAAGAACTAGCGTTGGCGATGATCGGCCAAGGCAAGCTTGAGGAGGCGGAGCTGCACCTCGAGGCCTACTTGCGCCTGCGGCCGGAAGACAAGGACACCGCCAAGGTGCTGTCGAATGTGCTGATCGGCCGCGCCTACGCCAAGCTCACGGACGGTGGGGACGTGGCTGCCGTTCAGAAGCTGGTCGATCGCGCCTTGGCCTACAACCCCAACGAAGTGAAGGCGCACTTGGTGCTCGGTCGGATGGCCAAAGACGATCAGCGCCTCGCCGATGCCGTGCACCACTTCGAGCGCGCGTGGAAGCAGATGCCGACCTACGAGGAAGCCCGGCAGCTCTACGTCGAAGCTTTGGCGCGCCTCGGGTACGAGCACTTGCTTCGGCGCAACGAGGACGCCGCGTTGGCAGCGTTTGGCCGTTGTATCGAAGTGGCGCCCGCCGATTTCGACACCAGCGAGATGCAAGGCCACTTGCAGCGCGCGTGGAGTCGCCACGAAGAGAGCGGTGTGCAGAAGCTGCGCGCCGGGGATCGCGACGGGGCGGCCACTGCGTTCCGCAAGTGCCTGTCGATCATGCCGGACCAGCATTGGGCGGCGTGGCTGTTGGCGACCGCACTGCACGACATGCCGGGGGCGGACCTCGTGGAGGTCGAGCGGTTGTGTCGGGTGGCGATTGCCTGGCAGGAGAAACACGGCCTCGACCACAGTGGCCAAGTTTTGTTGCTCGCTTCGACGCTCGTCCGTGCTGGTCGCGGCGCGGATGCCAAGGCGCTGGCGAGCGAGTATCTGCGGGCGCCGCGGCCGGATGCGAAACCGCAAGTGATCCAGGCGCTGCAGCAACTCGTGGGCGGCTGAAGACTGTGGCGTTGCGCGCGTAGTCGGTGCTCGTTACGTTCGCCAGCACACGACTTGGTCGGTCGTGTCGTTCGGTCAGCCACCTGGTCGGTGGTCTCGGCGGTCGGTGCTGTCTTTCCGGCGGTGTCTTTCCGGTCTTCGTCTTCGTCTTTGCTCGGGGGTGTGTCGTGGCTCGTAGGTCAAGCGACATTGCGTTGCTGTTAGGTTCGCGTGGGCGCAGCCGTTCGCGCGGCGGTGTCACCAAGCTGTTGCGCGGCGTCTGGGACTCAACTCTCGGCCGCGTCGGTTTTGGCTCTGGCGCCTGGATCACCGGCCGTTCGCAGTGGCGTGATGAACGCCCAGCGCGCGGAGTGCACGTATCCAAACTGCTCGCGGTGGTCGTGTTGTTGGCGACATTTGCCGGCGGGTTCTTTGCTGGCGGCAAGCTTGGCGCCCCACCAAGGGATGGCCTGAATGCCAACGGCGGCGCGGACCAACCGAAGAAGGGCGCGACCGAACCAGGTTGGATCGACACAATCGAGACCTTGCCGCTTGCCCGCGACGCATTCATCGTCGCGATGTATCCAGACCTCGCGGACGCCGATGCCATGGCCAAGGCCAAGGCGCTGTGCGACTACCTGGGCAGCCAAAAGATCAACAAGGTTCGTCCCTACCGATACCCCGGCAAGGTCGGCCCGGTTTGGGTGGCAGCCGTCTACTTCGCCAACGACACCGAGCGCTTTGCCGCCAGCGAAAGACTGCTCCTGCTGCCCGAGGAAGTGCCCGACGAGAGCTTCGTCTTCCTGCGAAAGACCACAGAGGGTTGGCCAAACCACCGGCCGATCAAGTAGTCTGCTCGCCCTTTTCGTCCGCACCATTCCGTCGATCATTCCGTTGCAGTCATGTCGATCCACAGCAGTCTGAAGACTTCCACGTCCGGCGGCGGTCAGCGCAACGTCTGGACTCGTATCGAACGCCTCGCCATTCTCAAGAAGGCAGGCAAGTGGGCTGAGGGCCAGCGCGTCGAGGGCCTGCCCAAGGTCCGCACCGCGTTCAAGGCCAAGGCCAAGAAGAAGGCCGATGCTGGCGAGGCGAAGCCGGTCGCTGGCGGCGCAGCGCCCGCAGCCAAGGCCGCGCCGGCAGGCAAGGCCGCGCCCGCAGCCAAGGCCGCGCCCGCCAAGAAGAAGTAGTCCGCACCCCCGTTTTCGCAGCCAGGTCTTCGCAGCCAGGTCTTCGCAGCCAAGTCTTCGCAGCCAAGTCTTCGCAGCCAGGTCCGACGCAGCTAGCCGACGCAGCAAGTGGCAATCCCCGATCCTGGACTCTCGGAACGCGTGCGCGGCATCGAGCCGAGCGGCATTCGTCGCATCTTTGAGTTGATGGCGACGATGCAGGACCCGATCAATCTGTCGATCGGGCAGCCTCACTACGATCCGCCCGACGAACTGATCGAAGCCGCCTGCCAGGCCATTCGCGCTGGCAAGAACCGCTACACGATCACGCAGGGCCTGCCCCAATTGAATGCGATGGTGCTGGCGGCGACGGCGGCGCGTCATGGCCGAGAGCCCGAGACCTGCCTGATGACGGCGGGTGTCTCGGGCGGGATCGTGCTGACGTTCTTGTGCCTGCTCAACCCGGGCGACGAAATCCTGCTGCCGGACCCAGGCTTTGTGATGTATCGCCACCTGGCGACCTTGTGCGGGGCGACCGTTCGTTACTACGACATCTACCCCAAGCAGCCGCGCGGCCGTTTCGGCGTCGACCTCGGCGAGATCGAGCGGTTGTGCAGCAAGCGCACGAAGATCGTTTTCGTCAATTCGCCGAGCAACCCGACCGGCGGCGTGCTGACCCGCGCGGAGATCGAAGGCATCAGCCGCATTGCTAATCGCGTTGGCGCCTACGTGGTCAGCGACGAGATCTACGACTTGTTCTGCTACGTCGACGACTATGCGTCGCCCGTGAGTTACGCCGAGCGCTGCATTCAGCTTGGTGGCTACAGCAAGACGTTTGGCATCCCGGGCTGGCGCATGGGCTATGCGACGGGGCCAGCGGCCGTGTTGGATGCCATGAAGACGCTGCAGCAGTTCTCGTTCGTGTGCGCGCCATCGCCATTCCAGTACGCGTTGCTCGAAGCGATGCCGCAGATCGACCTGCAGCCATACCGCGAGCAATACCGGCAGAAACGCGACTTCGTCTTCAACACCCTGCACCCGATCTACCAGCTGGCTGCGCCTGAAGGGTCGTTCTACGCGTTCCCGCAGTTGCCGCCGGGAGCGGAGGCGGCGGCGTTCTTGCAAGCGGCGCTGCAGGAGAGGTTGCTGATTGTGCCCGGCAAGTCGTTCTCGTCGCGCGACACGCACTTCCGGTTGTCGTTCGCCGCCGACGATGCGGTGTTGGCGCAGGGCATCGCCGTGCTCAACGACCTGGCCACTCGCTACGCGTGACGACATGGATCTGAAGCAGGCCTTGAAGAACCTGCAGAAGGGCGACACCGCACCGGCGATCGTGCGCCCGAGTGCCGCGCCGAAAGCGCCGCTGATCGAGATCTTCCATTCCGTGCAAGGCGAGGGGCGCTTCGTCGGGGCGCCGATGGCGTTCTTGCGCGTCGCCACGTGTCCGCTGCGCTGCCTCTACTGCGACACGCCCAACAGCTACGAAGCGCTGCCGCGGTTGCCGGTGCGGCTGTCGGTGCGCGAAGTACAAGAACCCAACCCCGTTGCCGCCGACCGCGCCGCCGAGTTGGTGCGCCAAGTCGTGACCTCTTGCGAGCCAAACGCCAAGACGAATCGGCTCAGCATCACCGGTGGCGAGCCATTGGTGTTCCCCGAGTTCGTGCGCGAGGTCGGGCGCCTGGTGCGCGCCAAGGGCATGCGCATGCACTTGGAAACGGCGGCCATTCATCCCGAGGCGTTGGCGACCTGCATCGATCAGGTGGACCACCTGAGTGCGGACTACAAGTTGCCAGAGACGCTCGGCGCGCCGCAGAAGCCCGAACTGGCGCTGGCCGCAGGCGCGTCCTACGGCGCGTTGCATCGGCGTTGTTGCGAAGTGGCGATCAAGCGCGGCGCGTCCGTCGACGTGAAGATCGTGCTGACCGATCGCACCACCGATGCGAGCCTTGAACAGGCCTACGCCGAACTCGGGCCCGTGCGCGACAAGATCCTGCTCGTGCTGCAGCCGGTGACACCGTTTGGAGCGGTTACGAAGTCGGTGGCGCGCGTCGATCTGCAGCGCTACTTGGCGATGGCGCTGCGGCTGCAGTTTGACGTGCGGGTGTTGCCGCAGGTGCACAAGGTGCTGCAGGTTCCCTGACGACTTCCCTGACGACCGATCACGCCCGTGGCCGTTACCGCGACTTCGCCGAACTGCTACGTTGCGCAGATGCGGCATGTCGTCGGTTGGTGTTGCGTGCTATGGCTCGCGCTTGTCGCGCGGGCGCAAGACTCGCCGGTGTTGTGCCGCATCTGCCAAAGCACCGGCGTCATCCCGTGCGGCAAGCACGGCAAGTCGCTGGCCGCTGAGCTTGCGAGTGCGGGGGTGCTGCACTGCAGCGTGGTCACCGACTGCAAGGTGTGCATCGGAGCGCTGGCGAGCGATTGCAAACAGTGCGCAAATGCCACGGCCGAGGGCGAACTCGCACGTCGACAGCAACTCGCCCGTGAGTGGCTGCAGCAGCGCCGCCAGACCATCGACGCCGTCACCGCGCGCGAGCCGTTTCTGCACATCGCCACGACCCACTTCGAGTTGGCGTTCGCCATGAAGCCCGCGATGGTCGGCAAGGAGAAGATCGACCAACACGCGCGCATGCATTCCTACGCGCAGCGACTGCAAGCGCTGCGCGCGCTGTTCTTGCAGACGCTGGAACTCACCGATGCCGACTTGCCTGATCGCCTCACCGTCGTGATGAGCGAAGAGGCGAAGGATCATTCGGTGCTCGGGCCGCGCCTCACCGGGATCGGCACCGCCAACTCGGTCGGCCTGAAACTGATGGGGCCTGAGTACGTCTACAGCATGTGGAACGACAAGCGGTCGTTGCCAGACGACGATGCTGTGCATCGCAACCTCGTGCACAACGTGACCCACTTGCTGCTGAGCCAGATGAAGCCAGCCTTGTGGCTCGGCAACCACCAACACGGCTGGATCGACGAAGGGGTCGCGCACTGGTTCGAAGACGCGGTGGTCGGCAAGTGCACCAACTTCTGTTTTGAGGAGATCCTGCTGCAGTCGGCGGCGAGCTTCAAAGGCGGCAAGTGGCGGACGGCGGTGCGCGCGATGGTCGACGAAGGCAAGGCGGTGTCGTTCGCTTCGCTCGCCAACGACAACACCGACCAACTCAACTACGTCGAGCACGCGTTTGCATTCGCCTACGTCGACTTCTTGCTGGCGGCGCGGGGTGGCGCCAAGTTCCGCGACTTCGTGCGGTTGGTGAAGGCCGACCAGCCAACGCGCGACGCGCTGCAACAGGCCTTTGGTTTCAGTACGCTTTCCATCGATGCAGTCTTCCTACCATGGGTGAAAGAACACTACGCACCGCCTGGTCGTTGATGCTGGCTGGCGCCGTCTTCGGCGCCGCGACTTCGGGCCAGGGGCCCGCCTACCGCGAGCGCTGGGGGTACCTGCACCTCGAAGCTCGCCGCGACGAAGTGCGACAGGCGTTGGCCGGCCGCGACGACGCCACCCACGCTCGCATTGCGACCCTGTTGCGCGAGCCGGATGCGGGCATCCCGTTCACGCCGGTGGCCAAGGCGTTGGCGCACTTGCGCGGGGTTGAAGCGGACGCAGCCTTCGTGTTGCGATCGGCCATCAGCGCCTACGTGTTGCCCGAGGTCTGCGATCCCGACGGCAAGAACGAAGCCTGCCGCACGACGAACGTGTCGGTGTTCGTGCCCTTCGCGGTGCCCTTTCCGGGAGACCTGACGTTCGAGCTGCTCGCCAAGAACGCGCTTGGGCAGACGGTTTGGGCGCACACCATCACGACGCTGTGCAGCGAGCGCGACGTGCGCATGGCGCTGCCGACTGCGATGGTGCAGACCGCCGCACTGCCTGATGGCGCCTACGCCATGACCGTGCGGACGTGGATCGACGGCAAACCACCGCGCGAGCACGACCCAGACCGCACGTGGGCGTTCCACATTCTGCGTGGCTACCAGGCGCGCACCGAAGCCGCGTTGCAGCGCGCGATCGAACTGGCGCCAGGCTTGTCGGCGAATGACCGCGCCTATTGCGATGGTGCCGCCGGGCAAGTGGTGCGGGCGTTTCACGGGGAAGCCTTTGCCGTCGCGAGCGATGCCGTGCAGGACTTGCAGCGTCTTGAGCAAGTGTTGGCAAACCTCGAGCAAAAACGGGCCGCGTCGGCAGGCCTGTCCGGCGACGTCTCGCTGGCGCTGCCAGTCGGGCGCGCGCCGCTGTGGTGCAGGTTGCGCCGGGCCAGCGGTGACGAACCGAGGCCGTTGGTGGTGTTCGTCAGCGGCACGCCGACCTACGACACGACCGTCAACCGGCCGTCCGCCCCGGCGACGCGCGATCCGCTTTGGCTGGCGCATGAACTGGCGGAGTTCGGTCGGCGAGAACGTTGGCACGTGGTGTTCGTGGAATCGCCCGGACTGGGTGTCGACTTCGCCGGTGCCTTGCGTGAGGCGTTGCCATTGCTGAGCCAATTCGTCGCGACCGGCAATCGCAAGCCGCTGCTGGTCTGTGAACGCGAAGCGGCGGCGATCGTCGGCCTGCGCATGCAGGAGTTTCGGCCACAGCTCAGCGGCCTCGTGTGCGTGGGTGCCGGCGCCATGCCAGCTGCCGCCTTGATCGAGAACGGGGCGTTGCCGGTGCGCGTCAATGCCTTGGCGGGCATGGGCGAAGAATCGCTGCAGAGCGTGATCGACTTTGTCGGCGCCCAGCAAACTGCGGGCACCTGGCGCGGGGACGTGCGGTGGTTGAGTGACAAGCGGCCGGCGTGGCCGTTTGGTCTGTCGCTGCTCGCCACCGACGTCGCGCGGTTTGCGCATTCGTTGTTCGGCGACTGACGCGAAGGCGGGCGTTCAGAGTTCGCGGTCGCGCACCAACTCGCGTACCAACGCCACCAAGTCGCGTGGCTTCACCGGCTTCACCAACCATGCACCGGGCCACAATTCGGCCGCGGTCAAGTTGGTCTGGCGACGGTCGCTGCCCGACACCACGACGATCGGCAGATCGAGATGGCCAGCGCGGCGAAGGTCGCGCACGACATCGGCGCCGGACAACGTCGGCAGGCTCATGTCGAGAACGACGAGGCTCGGCGTGTGTTCACGCAGTCGGCGCAGCGCCTGTAGGCCGTCTCTGGCGACATCGACCACGTGGCCATCGCGAGCGAGCGCTCGCGCGAACACTTCGGCGGTCAGCGGCTCGTCTTCGACCAGCAACACTCGCGTGCTGCGTTGCGTCTTGGTCGGCTGGGGGATTCGTTCGGGGTCGCCCAAGGCGACCTTGGCCGGGGGCAGGGTTTGTGTGGGCATTGTTGGGCTCTCCATCCAACAGCCGACGTATCGGCGCCATGGCCACAACAGATGAGTCGATTGCCGCGAGGGTCACGTCGCTCGTCGGCACAGGACCAGCGTTTGCTCCGCGACGAAGCGGCGCAGCGCGCGCACGGCGGTGGGTTCAAGACCCGCTGCGCGACACTCGGCGAGGAACGCCGCGCGCGAGACGGCACTGCGCCCCGAACGCTTCTTGCCAAACCAGCGTCGCACCACTCGCCGCACATGTTGCAAACTGCGCGCATCGAAGAACGACACGACGATCGGCCCGCGGCAGACGCGCGCCAGTTCGCGCAGGATGTCGATTCTCTCGACAGGTGTTGGAATGTGCTGCAGTAGGCGATGGCACAAGGCGCCGGCAAAGACGCCATCGGCGAACGGCAGGGCGTGGGCACTGCCGCAGGCGCGTGCATGCTGCGGTCCAGCGGCGACCAGCATGGTTGCATCGCGATCGAGTTGCACCACGGGTCCCGGCAACTCGTTGGACATGCGGCCAGCGCCTGCCGGGGCGTCGAGCCAGGGACCGTCGACAGGCCCACAAGTTCGCAGCAGCGCGCGCAGGGCCTCGCGTTCGGCCTGGTCGGTGGTGGCGCCAGTGCCTTCACAAAAGCGGCGGTCGCGGTAGCGCAGCGCGTAGCCGACTTCACGTTCGTACGGCGTCTCGGGCACGTGCGCACCATAGCCGGGCGCTGTCTCAGGTTCAGTCGTGTGGCGGCGCTGGCCGATGCCACCGACCGGAGCAACGCATGGACGAACGCAAAGCGAAGGCAGGCATCGAGGGGCGGGTGGCACCGCGTGTCGACATCGAAAGCGAGGTCACCATCGCCTTCGCTGCGGGCGCCATCGCGGGTTCGGGCCAGAACCTCTCTGTGCAGGGCGTGTTCTTCACCGCCGATGCGTCGCTGCCGGTGACCGTGCACATCGCCGGTCGCGGTGACGTGCGCGGCCAGCTGGTGCGGCTGGAGTCGATGGGGGACGGGCGCATCGGCATCGCCGTTCGCTTTGATGAAGCGCACCCAGCCCTCGTGCCCACCAACTGAACCGCGGCTGGACCGCGGGCGGGCGAGCCGACTACGCTGCGCCAATGAGCTTGCGCGATCAGTTCAAGAAGGCGAATCTGCTCTCCGACAAGGACTCCCGTCGCCTCGCGCACGAATCGCGGGTCGAACGCACCGAGAAGGGACGCGACACCCTTGAGAAGGAAGCCGCCGCGCGCCAGCAAGATCTCGAACAGCTGACCACCAAAGACCGCGAGCGTACCCGCAGCGAGCAAGAGGCGATTCTCCGGCAGAGCAAGCAGCGAGAGGAGTTGGCGGCGGTGCGCGCGTTGCTCGCCGATGCGAAGAAGGCGGGCGGCGGCACGGTGAAGTTTTATTTCGAGGCCGAGGACGGGTTGCTGCCTTGGCTCGAGTTGGGGCCGCGTGAAGCGCAAGAAGTGCGCGCGGGACAACTGTGCATCGTTCGCCACGGATCGCCCGGCACGCACACCTATCGCTTGCTCGGCGCCGAAGCGACGAAGCGCGTGGCCCGCGTCGTGCCCGAAGCGGTGGTGTTCGCGCCGCGCAGTGTTTGGGCGTGAACGGCGATTGCCGCCGCCGTCAAAACTCGATCTGCGCCTCATCGACACCAAGTGCCTGGCGCCGCGATAGCCGCAAGCGGCCGCGGTCATCGGCACCGAGCACGGCCACGATCATCTCTTCGCCTTCGCGTGCAATGTCGCCTGGATGCCGCACCGGCGCCCGGTCGAGTTCCTCGATTGGCACCAGCCCTTCGTTGACGGCGTTGATCTTGACGAAGGCGCCGAACTCCTTCACGCCGGTGACGGTGCCGCGGTAGCAGCGTCCGACTTTGAGCACGCCGGCCGCACGCAGCACCATGGTGCGGGCCCGCTGCGCGCTGTTCTGGTCGGTCGCGTAGATCAGCACTTCGCCCTGGTCGTCGACGCTGACGCGCGCGCCCGAACTCTCAGTGATCGCTTTGATGTTGGCGCCGCGCGCGCCGATCAGCGCGCCGATGGCGTCTGGCAGGATCGACAAGCGCATCGCTTGCGGCACGAACCGCGATGGGGTGGCCGGTGCGGCGATCGTCTTTTGCATCTCGGCGAGAATGTGCCGTCGACCATCGCGCGCCTGCGCGAGGGCTTGCGCCAACACTGCGTCCGGCAGGCCGCCGAGCTTGTTGTCGAGTTGGATCGCGGTGATGCCGACCTCGGTGCCGACGACCTTGAAGTCCATGTCACCGAGATGGTCTTCGTCGCCAAGGATGTCGCTGAGCACGGCGTGCCGTTGGCCATCGGAAATCAAACCCATCGCGATGCCGGCCACGGAGCGCGGCAGCGGCACGCCGGCGTGCAGCATCGCCATGGTGCCGCCGCACACCGTCGCCATCGACGAACTGCCATTGCTCTCGGTGATCTCCGATTCGATGCGGATCGTGTAAGGGAACGCCGTCCGCGCCGGCAGCAGCGGCAACAGACCGCGCCGCGCCAGCGAGCCGTGGCCGATTTCGCGCCGCCCGGGGCCACGCAAGGGCCGGATCTCGCCGACCGAGTACGGCGGGAAATTGTAGTGCAGCAGGAACGGTTCGGTTTCGCCGCGCGCAGCGATGCTATCGATGCGCAGCGCATCGTCGGGGCTGCCGAGCGTGCACGTGACGATCGCCTGCGTCTCGCCGCGCGTGAACAGGGCCGAGCCATGGGCGCGCGGCAGCAGTCCGACTTCGCTCCAGATCGGACGGATCTGCGTCGTCGTGCGGCCGTCGAGGCGGCGGCCGTGGGCCAGCGAGAGTTCGCGCGTCTCGCTCCACACCGCATTGCTGTAGGCGGCCTTGGCGGCAGCCTGCTGGTCGCTCGGCAGCGTAGTCACCCACGCCGTTTCCGCCGCGGCGATGCCGGCGCGCCGTTCGGCCTTGGCGACGGTCGTCAACGCCGTCTGCAGGGCGGCCCGCGTCAGGGTTGGCAGTTCGGGCAGTACGGGCGGCGGCGGCACTGGCCACTTGGCTTGCCCGGCGAGTTCGCGCAGGTCGGTGAACGCTTGGTGGCAGCGGGCAATCCATTCGGTCGCCGTCGCGATGGCGGCGACGGCATCGGCTTCGCTGATCTCGTTCGCTTCGCCTTCGAGCATCACCAGCCCGTCGGGGCCGACGCCGACCGAGAACACAAGGTCCGCCACTTCGCTCTTTGCCTTGCCGGCGAACGCCAGCCATTGGCCATGCACGCGCTGGATGCGCAAACCGCCGGCGGGACCCTTGGCGGGCACCGGGCTGATATGCAGCGCGGCACAGGCGGCGAGGATCGCGAGGCTTTCGAGGTCGCTGGTCGGTTCGGCGCTGAACACCTGCACCTGCACTTGCACCTCGTTCTTGAAGTCCTCGGGAAACAGCGAACGGATGGTGCGGTCAATCAGGCGACTGACCAGCACTTCGTGATCGGTGATGCGCCCTTCACGGCGACCAAAGCCACCTGGAATGCGGCCAGCACCCGCGTACTTCTCGCGGTATTCGACGGTCAACGGAAAGAAGTCTTGGCCGGCCTTGGCGGCGGTCGCCGCCGTCACGGTCGCCAACACGACGTTGTCGCCGCAACTGGCGAGCACGGCGCCGTGGGCCTGGCGGGCGATACGGCCGGTTTCGAACAGCAGGTCGGTGCCGGCGATGCGAACCGTGGTGCGGTGGGCGATGGGCTGCATGCGCAGCAGTGTCGGCATTGCCGCAGCCATCGCAACTGCGAGCTGCGAACGACGGCGGGCGGGTCTGCGCACTCGGCACCCTTCCATCTCGGGCAGCGCTGTGGCATGCTGGTCAAACTGAGATCCAGTCGCAACAAGTGCCAGCCTCGATGACCCCTGTTCTTCCCATCCGACTCGAACAAGCGCCGGCGCTTGCCCCGATGCGCCTTACTGGCGCCGTCGCGGCTCGTCGCTATGCCGTGCAGACGATTGAAGGCGACGACGCGGTGGCGCAGCGCCTCGTCGCCAGCGGCCTGTGGGTCGGCGCCGTCGTCGAGCGCATCGCCCACGCGCCGTTCGGCGACCCCTTGCTGTTCCGGGTGCATGGCTTTCGCCTCGCACTGCGGCTGTCGGAAGCGGCGCGCGTTCTCGTCGTGGAGACGACTTCGTGACCGCTCCCGTTGCGGCGGTTTCGCCGTCCTCCGCGGTTCGCACCGTTGCACTGGTCGGGCGCGCCAACGCCGGCAAGACCTCGTTGCTGATGCACTTGACGGGCAGTTTGCAGCGCCCCGTCAACTTCCCCGGCTCGTCGGTCGAGTGCATCGAGAGTTCGGTGCAGGTGAACACGACGCTGCTGCGGGTGCTCGATCTGCCGGGCATCGCCTCGCTGCAGGCCAACAGCCGCGATGAAGCGGTCGCCCTTGACGTCTTGCAAGCGCGCGGGGATGGCGCGCCGGACCTCCTGTGTGTGGTGCTCGATGCCGCCAAGTTGCCGGTCGAACTGGCGTTCTTGCAGCAGCTGCGGCAGCTGCAGAAGCCGATCGTCATCGCGTTGACGAAGCTCGACGTCGCGACCAAAGAAGGCTTCCCGGTCGATGTGGTGCGGCTGCAGCAAGCGATCGGCTTGCCGTTGGTGGCCGTGCATGGCATCACAGGCACCGGCACCGCGGAGCTGCGCGAACGGCTGGTGGCAGAACCGTTGCGGGCGACGCTGCCGCCGGCCGTCAGCACGCCGATGCCGATGCAGCTGCCGATGCAGCTGCCGCGGTCGAAGCGAACCGTGTCGCAGTCGACCACGGACCGCCTCGATCGGTGGCTGCTGCATCCGTGGCTCGGGCCCTTGGTGCTGATCGCGGTCGTGCTGGCGATGTTCCAACTCGTCTTTGCTATCGCCGATCCGTTCATCGCGTGGATCGAAGTGGTACAGGATTGGGTCGGCGGCGGCATCGCGGCGATCGTGCCCGCGGGTGCCGTGCAGAGTTTCCTGGTCGACGGCGTCGTCAACGGCGTCGGCAGTTCGCTCGTCTTCGTGCCACAGATCGCTCTGCTGATTGCGTTCGTGACGATCGTCGAGGCCACCGGCTACATGGCGCGGGCGGTGTTCCTGTTGGATCGGCCGCTGCGCAAGGTCGGGTTGTCGGGCAAGAGCTTTGTGCCGCTGGCCAGCAGCTTCGCATGTGCGATCCCGGCCATCGTCGCCAGTCGCATTCTCGGCGACGAACGCGATCGCCTGGCGACAATCGCCGTAGCGCCGCTGATGTCGTGCTCGGCGCGTTTGCCGGTTTACGTGGTGCTGTTGGCGGCGTTCTTTCCGCCGCACCAAGCGGGGCTGTTGCTGTTCTTGCTCTACGCGCTCGGCATCGTCACCGCGGTGCTGGTGGCGCTCGTGCTGCGGCGCACGGTGCTGCGCGGCGGCGAGTCGATGCTGATGATGGAGCTGCCCGCTTACCAGCGGCCGCGCTTCCGGCTCGTGCTGGTGCATACCTGGTTCGCCGTGAAGGGCTTTCTGCGTACAGCGGGCACCGTGATCTTGGTGGCGACGATCGTGGTCTGGGCGCTCGGCTACTTCCCACGGCCCGCCGCGATCCATCTCGACTTCGAAGGGCAACGCGCTCAGGTCCCTGCCGGTGAGGCAGGTGATGAACAGCGCGCACGGCTCGATGCGCGCGAAGCCGGTACCTACCTTGAGCAGAGTTTCTTGGCGCGCATCGGCCGCGCTGTGCAGCCATTGTTTGCGCCCGCCGGATTCGATTGGCGAATGACGGTTGGCGTGTTGGCGGCGTTCCCCGCGCGCGAACTGGTGGTGCCGACTCTGGGCACGCTCTACAGCCTCGGCGATGTCGAGGCCTCTGCTGACGCGCCGGACACACGCCTGTCCACCGAGTTGCGCACGGCCAAGGGGCCGGACGGCAAGCCGACGATGAACGGCTTGGTGGCGCTGGCGGTGATGGCGTTCTTTGCTCTGTGCAGCCAGTGCGCCGGCACCTTGGCGGCGATTCGTCGCGAGACCAACTCGTGGCGGTGGCCGGTGTTCACGTTCGTCTACATGACCGTGCTCGCCTGGCTGGCCGCGGTCACCATCTACCAAGTCGGCAGCTGGCTTGGCTATGGCCTCTGATCGCTGCCGCTCG
>CANEYR010000039.1 GCA_947444055.1 Planctomycetota bacterium | reverse complement strand
TCCTTCCCCGGCACCGGCACGACCGGCACCACCGGCACCTCCTTCCCCTTCTCCACCAAGCGCTCCCCGGGTCGCAGCTGCCGACCAAACCAGCTGTGCAGCATCGTCAGGAAGTGCGCCCGCTGCTTGCCGACCAACCCATGCTTCTGCATCGGATACGGGAAGTACTCAATGACCTTCCCAGCCTCGATGCAGCGATCGACGAACGCCAACGTCTGCGACCACATCACCGTCTTGTCATCGGTGCCATGCACGACCAGCAGCGGCCGCTGCAACTGCTCGACGAACGGCAGACAGCTCGCCGCGCGATAGCCCTCGGCATTCTCCGCCGGTGTGTCCATATACCGCTCCGTGTAGCCCGTCTCATACATCGCCCAATCCGTCACCGGCGCCCCGCTGATGCCACACGCGAACGTCGTCGGCGCCGCCAGCAACAACCGCAGCGTCATGTAGCCGCCGTACGACCAGCCATGCACCCCGATACGCGACGCATCGACGAACGGCTGCTGCGTCAGCCACTCGACCGCGCGCAATTGGTCCTGCACTTCGACCGAACCAAGCCGCCGATGCACCACCTGCTCGAACGCGATCCCGCGGTTGGGGGTGCCGCGGTTGTCGAGCCGACAGACGACGTAGCCTTCGGCCGCCAACGCTTGCAGCCACAGCGGCGCGCCGCCAAGCCACTGGTCGGTGACGAGCTGCACGTGAGGACCACCGTAGACATACAGCAGCACGGGGCAGCGCTGGCCTTCGACGAGGTCCGGCGGCAACGCGACGTGCCCATAGAGAACGGTGTCGTCGTCGGCCTTCACCTGAAACAGCCGCTGGCTCGGCAGCGGCGTGTTGGCGAGCGGATCACTCGGCGTCGGCAGCGGCAGCAGCGTGCCGGTGCTGAGTTCGAGCAGGCGCGCACACGGCCGCGTCTCCAAGTTGGACCACACGACATGCGCCCATTGCTGATCCGGCGCCAGCTGCGCGCGGTGCGTGCCGCGTTCGCGCGTCAGTTGCTTGACGTCGCTGCCATCGAGGGCCGCCGCGAACAGATGCAGTTGCCGCGGGTCTTCGCCGGACGCTTCGAACCACACCGTCTTGCCATCGGCGGCGAGCCCGTGCAGTTGCTGCACGTCAAAGGCGCCCTTGGTCACTTGCGTGGCGTTCTGGCCGTTCGCGTCGTGCAGCCACAGATGGCGATGGCCACTGCGTGAGGACCACCACAAGAACTTGCCGTCGGGCAAGAACGTCGGGCCGTGCTCGGGCTCGATCCATTCGGCGTCGTGTTCGGTCAGCAGCGTGGCGAGGCGGCGACCGCTCTTGGCGTCGTATTGCACGAGCTCGAGTTGGTCTTGGCCGCGGCCGACGCGGGCGATGACGACAGTGTCGTTGGGCGCGAATGTGACGTTCGTCCAATAGACATCTTCGCCGTCGTCGGCCGCGAGCCAATGCACGCTGTAGTCCGTGGTGTCGCAGATGCCGATGCGCACGCTGGCGTGGCGCTGGCCTGCCATCGGATAGCGCCCGGCGACAGGCGTCGGCGGCAGGGTGCGCAGGTCTTGGTAGGGGTAGGGCGCGATCGCGCGTTGGTCTTCGCGCGAGAACGCGACGAAGCGACCGCATGCACTCCAGAAGAGGCCGCGCGTGATGCCGAACTCGGCGCGATGCACAGCGCCGCCGTAGACCAGATCGGCGCTGCCATCGAACGTCAGTTGGCGCAGGCGGCCGTCGCGTTCCTGCAGCCAGAGTTGCTGCTGGCGAACGTAGAGCACGCGCTGGTCCTTGGGTGCGATCGCGTGACCTGGTGCGTCGGTGCCTTCGGAGCTGGCCCACGTCAGCACGCGTTCGGGCTTGACCGCGCCGAGCTGCCAATGCCAGACGGCCGTTGGCAACTCGATGCGCAGGGTCTGGGCGGCGGCGAACGAGATCGGCGGGAACGTCGCGGGCCCTTCCCCGGGCAGGGTGAGCAGCGTGCGCACGAGCTTGGCATCGACGATGGGAACCGGTGCGACTTTGCCATCGACCACCGCATGCAGCGCTTGGTTGCCGTCGTCGGCGGTGACTACGACCGTGGCGCCGTGACCACCGGGCAGCCAGAGCGTTTGCGGCAGGGTTGGCAGCAGGGCCGGCCCGCGCGCCAGCACGTTCGCCAGCGTCAGTTTTTGGGCCTCCTGCGCCGATGCAAGCACCGACAGCCACAGGGCGGCGAACGGAACGACGGCGGCAAGCGGCACGGCCATGAGCGGCGCATCATCGCGTGCTCGCGCCAGCAACGCCACCGTTGCACGTGAGCTGTCACTGCTCCAGCATCTGCTCGCTTGGCCGCATCACCCATCGTGCCCTCCACTCCGTCATCCAACTCGCCGGCGGCCATCGTCGCCGGTCGCCAGACGCGCACGGCTCTCGTTGGCAGCGGCTTCATCGCCGACGTGCACCTGCAGGTGCTGCGGTCGGTGCCGAACGTGCAGGTGGTGGCATTGTGTGATCCGATGCTGGCGCGCGCCGAACGGTTGGCGAAGAAGCATGGCATCGCCAAGGTGTTTGGTTCACTCGACGAACTGTTGGCGGCGGGTGGGGTCGACGCGGTGCATGTGTTGGTGCCGCCGACGCTGCATGCAGACGTCGCCGGCCAGTGCCTGGCAGCGGGCTTGCACGTCTTGGTTGAGAAGCCCCTCGTGCTGCGTGCCAGCGAGGTCGAGCCGTTGCAGGCGCAGGCGGCGGCGGCGGGCTTAGTGCTGGCGGTCAATCACAACCAGACGTTCCATCCAGCTCTGCGGCGACTGGTCGGCCACTTGGCGGCGGGACGCCTTGGCCGACTCGAGCATGTGGCGCTACAGCATCACGTGCCGCTGCGCCAGTTGCAGAGCGGCGACGTCGGCCACTTCATGTTTGGGAGCGAAGCGAACATCCTGACCGAACAGGGCGTTCACCTATTCTCCATGGTGTTCGCGTTGCTCGGTGCGTGCCGCTCGGTGCAAGCGATCACGGGGGCGCGGCGCCTGCTGCCCAATGGCGTGTCGTTCGTAACGGAGTGGTTGCTGCACCTGCAATGCGAACGTGGCACCGCGAGCGTGCGCATGGCCTTTGGCAAGCCGTGGCTGGAGACGACGCTGCAAGCGATCGGCAGCGATGGCGGGGCCTTGTTGGATCTGCAACGCGGCAGTTGTTGGTTGCGGCGCAAGACGCGCTGGCTCGAGTTTCTGGACACCAGCAAGAACCTTGCGTGTGGGGCCATGCACTTGGCAGGGCGGGCGGTGGGCAGCGTGGCTGGTTATGCACTTGGCTTGTTCAAACTGGCATTCCCCGACGACCCGTTCTTGCGCGGCATGCGCGGTTCGCTGCGGGCTTTCCATGCGGCGGTGCGCGGCGGTGCGCAGTTGCCAGACTCGGTGTCGCCAGCGGCGGCGCACGCGGTGCTCGACATGTGCGAACGCAGTGCGCAGGCGGCGAATGCCAGTGTGGTGCCGCCGCCAACGCCGACGCCGTTGCCGACGCCTGGGGTCGCGCGCGCGGGCGAAGTGGTGGTGCTCGGCGGCACCGGCTTCCTCGGTCGCCGTTGCGTGCAGCGTTTGCGCGCGGCTGGCGACCACGTCACGTTGGTGGTGCGCAAGCCGGATTTGTTGCCAGCAGAACTGCGCGACGGTTCGGTGCGCGTGTTCGTTGGCGACGCCGCAGACGCCAGGGTGTTGGCGGCGGCGTTCGTGGGGGCAGCGACGGTGCTGCATTTGGCGACGGCGGCGGGTGATGACCCGGCGACGGTGCCGCTGGTGATGGCGGCGGCGGTGCGCGCGGCGGGCGAGGCCGCGTTGGCGGCGAAGGTGCAGCGCTTTGTTTACACCAGCAGTACGGCCGCCCTCTGGCTTGGCGCTGCGGGCTCGATGGACGGCAGCGCTGGCACCGATCCCGTGCCGAGTGCACGTTCGGCGTATGCGCGCGGCAAGATCGCTGCGGAGAACGAACTACTGGGGCTGCGCGCGCTGGGGCTGCCGCTGGTGATTGTGCGGCCGGCGATCGTGGTCGGTCACGACGGCATCGCGGAGCACTCTGGTGTCGGCTTGTGGGTGCGCGACAACCACTGTGTCGGTTGGGGCCATGGGCGGCTGCCGTTGCCGTTCGTGCTCGCTGACGATTGCGCCGACGCTTTGGTGGCGGCGCTGCGGGCCCCGGCTGCTTTGGGCAAGAGCTACAACCTTGCCGGGGATGTGCGCTTGTCGGCGCGTGAGTACGTCGAAGCGATGGCGACGCGCACCGGCCGCGATTACCACTTCCACGCGACGCCGTTGTGGTGGATGTGGCTGCAGGAGTACGGCAAGTACTTGGTGAAGGCCATGGCGCGACGTTCGCGCGAGTGGCCGGCCTTTCGCGACTTCGCGTCGCGCGCCTTCCGCACGCAACTCGATTGCAGCGATGCCAAGCGCGATTTGCAGTTTGCTCCGGAACGCGATCGCGCCCGCTTCTTGGCGCAGGTCTTCGACGGGACGCCGCGATGAGCCAGCGCGGGCTTCGCTGCGCGCACGTGTTCTCGACGTTTGGCGCCGGCGGTCCGCAGATTCGCGCCGTGCAGTTGATGGGGCAGCTTGGGGCTTTGCATCAACACGTCGTGATGGCGATGGACGGCAACACCGACGCCAAGGCCCAATTGCCGGCTGGCGTGGTCTGTGAATGGGTGCCGCCGCCGCCGAAGGGTGGCTTCGTGGCGACGGTGCGTGCGCAGCGGCGATGGTTGGCAGCACTGCGGCCGGACCTCGTGCTAACCTACAACTGGGGCGCGATCGAAACGGTGGCCGCGGCGCGTTGGCTCGGGGTGCCGATCGTGCACCACGAAGATGGGTTCTTGCCCGACGAAGTGCAGCGACGTCTCTGGCGGCGGTCGTTCCTGCGTCGCTGCCTCCTGCGCAAGGTGCCGGTGATTGTGCCGTCGCTGGTGCTGCAGCGCATCGCGACCGAAGAGTGGCGCTTGCCCGCGGCGAACGTGAAGCACTTGCCAAACGGTGTCGACCTCGTGCGCTTTCGGCCGGCGGCGGCACCGGCGGCGGCGATCGTCGGTATGGTTGGCGGCTTGCGTCCGGAGAAGGATCACTCGACGTTGCTGCGCGCGCTGTCGCAGCTGCCAGGTCCCGTGCGCGCCTGCGTCGTCGGCGGTGGTGCACTGGCGGCGGCGCTGCACACGGAAGCCTTGGCACTCGGTGTGGCCGGGCGCGTGCAGTGGGTGGGACCGGTCACGGACACCGCCCCGTGGTACACGACGTTCTCGCTGTTCGTGTTGTCGTCGCGCACCGAGCAGATGCCGATCGCGATGCTCGAAGCGATGGCGGCGGGCTTGCCAGTGGTTGCTACCGATGTCGGCGACGTGCGCGCGATCCTGCCGCCATCGGCGGCTGCTTGCATCGTGCCGGCCAACGACCCGGCCGCACTCGCGGCTGCGATCGGGCGCGTGTTGGCCGACCACCCGCTGGCCGCACAACTCGGCGCCGACAACCGCGCGCGCGTCACCGAACGCTACGAGGCAGCGACCTGCCTGCAGCGCTTCCTCGACGTCTATGCCGCAGCGATCAGAACGTAGAACGGTACTGATCCCACATCGCCGCCTGCCACGTGTCCCAACTGCGCGTCCATTGCCCGACGGTCTCGGTCTGCATGAAACGATCCATGTAGTCGAAGTACGACGAATGGTTCCACGCGGTGCGCAAGTTCATGATGCGTGCGGCGAGCGTTTGCCCGACCCATGCGTTCGCCGTGCAGCAGCGGCGGTACGGATCACCCGTCCAAACACTGTTGTCGTTGGTCGGCCACGTGGTGTGGTTGTTGCCCCATTCGGGCAGACCCGACGACGTGCTCGTGTAGGCACCGTAGCCCCAGTTGTAGACACCACTCGAAGTCTGCTGCACATAGAAGGTCTGGCAGTCTTCGCCGAACTGGCTGCGGTTGTTCACATGGCCAGGACCGAAGTAGCCAGAAGGATGCGTGGTGCCGATGTTCTGCATCGGCGCGTAGTCGAGCATGGTGCCCGCCAGCAGGATCGGGAACTTGCGGCCGCTGCCTTGGCCGCCAACACCTTCCCACACGCCGCCGCCTTGCACGTTGGCCCAGAAGTCGATGCCGATCTGGGTCATGCGCACCAAGAGGTCGCGCTTCTGCGCATTGGTGTAGTTGGTCTGTAGCAGGAGACAGCCGGTGCCGAACAGCGACGTGAAGTCGCGGCCGTAGTCGGGCATGTTCTCGATCGGGTGCAGATAACGACTGACCCAACCGGACATGTGGTCGAGCCACATGCGTTGGAAGCCGCCGGCGATGGTGGCGAGGTTCGGCGCGCCGGGTGCAGGCGCGAGGCTCGCGAGCTTCGTGTAGTCGAGGTCCGACTCACGATGCAGCACCGTCTTGTCGGTGCCAGAATAGGCGGGGCGGAACGCATCGGCGGCAGGCGCGGCCGCGAGCACGGTCAGCACCGCGGTGGTCGACAGCTGCGAGAACGAGCCGTTCGGCGGTAGGCTGGTGCCGAGGTAACTGATCGCCGAGATCAAGCTCTTGCCGGCCGGCAGCGCCAGCGGCGTGCTGGCAGAAACGCCGATCGCGACGTTTAGGTAGCTCTTGTAGCGATCGCCTTCGTACGGGTAGTAGAGCCGACTGTCGTAGCCATGTTCCCCGAGCGCGATCGTGGTCGGGTTGACCATCGACCCGTTGATCTGACGACCGCTGACGTTCTGTGTGGGTGGTGAGATGGCGACCACCTCGACTGGGCCCAGCACCCACCAGTCGCCGTTGCAGAACTGACCGACTTGCTCGGGCTCTGCGAACTGCCAGGTGACGCCCCATTGTGTGATGGACGACGCCAGGATTGGCGAACCGCCGCCACCGCCACCGCCCCCAGGATTGTCGATTTCGATGCCGTTGCTAGTAGCGACGGCACTCACGTTGTTGCTCGCGTCGTAGGCGCGCACCGAGGCGTAGCAAACGGTGCCGTCCGCCAGCGCCAGCGTGCCGTTGGTGCCCTGGGTCGAAGTGCCGACCGAGGTCCAGCCTTGCACTTCGCTGCCGCCGAGCGTCGTGCCGATGGCCCACTGGTACTCGGCGATGCTGCCTGAGTCGTCCTGAAAGCCTGTCCAGTTGGCCTGGATCGTCGTCGTCGACGTCTGCGTCGACTGGTCTTCTCCAAGGCCGTCGCGCACGCTGCCGGCTTGCGGCGGAATGGTGTCGGTGGCGGCGTTGGAACTGCCTGAGCCGCCGCTGCCGCACGCGGCCAGCGTCGACAGGCAGCAGAACCAGAACACAGAATGATGGCGACGTTGCATAGGTGACTCCAGAACATCTATCGGCGTGCGTTCCTGTCCGCCTGCGGCGAGCGCTCTCGGAACGAGACCGGTCGCCGGTTGTTGGTCGCTCTAGTTCGAGAATGGCCGGTGGCAACGCCAACGGCGGCGGGTTCGGTCGTGGCTGCTGCCTCACCTCGTCGCTATGGTTCGCCGCCTCCCGATGTCGCTCAACGATCTGGCAATTGCTCGTTCCATCCCGCTGCGGCCCCTGTCCGAGGTCGCTCGCATCATGGGGCTCGGCCCCGACGACCTCGAACCGTATGGCCACACCAAGGCGAAGGTCAAACTCGACTTACTGAAGCAGCCGAGCCATCGCAAGCCCGCCAAGTACGTGGTGGTGACGGCGATCACGCCAACGCCGCTCGGGGAAGGCAAGACGGTGCACACCGTCGGCATTTCGCAGGCGCTCAATCGCATCGGCAAGCGCGCCTGCTGCGTGATTCGCCAGCCATCGATGGGGCCGGTGTTCGGCATCAAGGGCGGCGCGGCGGGTGGTGGTTACTCGCAGGTGGTGCCGCCGGAAGAACTCAATCTGCACCTCACCGGCGACTTCCACGCCGTCACCGCTGCTCACAACCTGTGCGCGGCGTTCCTCGATGCGCACCTGTTTCACGGCAACGAGAAGAAGCTCGACCTCGACCAGATCACGTGGCGGCGTGTGCTCGACATGAACGACCGCGCGCTGCGTGAGATCGAAGTGGCGCACGGCGGCAGCAAGAACGGCACGCCGCGCCGCACTGGGTTCGACATCACGTCGGCCAGTGAGATCATGGCGATCCTGGGCTTGTCGAAGGACATCCACGATCTGCGCAAGCGGCTTGGCGCGATGGTGGTCGGCTACGCGACGGACGGCAAAGCGGTGACCGCCGAAGACCTGCAAGTGGCGGGCGCCATGACTGCGATCTTGAAGGACGCGCTGAAGCCGACGCTGATGCAGACCCTCGAAGGCACGCCGGCCCTCGTGCACACCGGTCCGTTCGCCAACATCGCGCACGGCAACAGCTCGATCGTCGCCGACTACATCGCGATGCGCAGCCTCGACTTTGTCGTCACCGAAGCGGGCTTTGGCGCCGACATGGGCGCTGAGAAGTTCTTCAACATCAAGTGCCGCGCCTCGGGCCTCAAGCCGGATGCCGCCTTGTTGGTCGCTACGGTGCGCGCGCTGAAAATGCACAGTGGGCGGTTTGCGATCGTCGCCGGCAAGCCGCTGCCGGATGGCTTGAAGCAAGAGGACCTCGACGCGCTGCAGGCCGGCATCGGCAACCTGGAGAAGCAGATCGAGAACGTGCGGCTGTTCGGCATTCCCGTGGTGGTCGCGGTCAATCGCTTTCCGGGCGACACCGACGCCGAGATCGAATTCGTGCGGCAGGCTGCGCTCGCCGCTGGTGCGTGCGCGGCGCACGTGTCGACGCTGTTCACCGATGGCGGCAAGGGCGGCGAGGAACTGGCCCACGCTTTGGTGAAGGCGGCCGACGAGCCGAGTTCCTTCCGCTTGCTCTACCCCGACGACGCGAGCCTCAAGGAGAAGATCGAGACGTTGGCGAGCAAGATCTACGGCGCCGATGGGGTCGACTACGAACCGGAGGCCGACAAGCAGTTGGCCCTGTTCGAAGAACGCGGCTACGGGCGCTTCCCGATCTGCATGGCGAAGACGCAGTACTCGCTGAGCCACGATGCGAACTTGAAGGGACGACCGACCGGCTTCCGCTTCAAGGTGCGCGACGCGCGGGTAGCGGTCGGGGCTGGCTTCGTCTATCCGCTCGCCGGCGAGATCATGACGATGCCGGGACTTGGCAAGGTGCCAGGCGGTGCGCGCATGGACATCGACCAGGACGGCAACGTCGTCGGCATGCTGTAGGACGACTGGCATGCGTCTTCGGCTCGGCTTGCTGGGACTGCTGCTGGTCGCCGCCTGCGCGACCGCGCCGATACCCGCGCCGGTGCCCGCGCCGATCCCCGCGGCCGTGCCAGCGGTCGAGCTGTTCGTGCTCGGCATCGCTCAGGACGGCGGCCTGCCGCACTTTGGCTGTGAGCAGCCGTGTTGCGTGAACGCGCGGGCCACTGGCCGCGTGCTGTATCCGGCCGCACTCGGCGTGGTCGATCGCCGCGTCGACAAGTTGTTGCTGGTGGAATGCACACCGCGCATCGAAGAACAGGTAGCACTGCTGCACGAGCTAGCCGGCGTGCACGGCCGCGGCCGACAGCCGGTCGATGCGGTGATGACGACGCACGCCCACATCGGTCACTACCTGGGGCTCGCCTGGTTTGGCCGCGAGGTCGCTGGCAGCAAGCAGATGCCAGTGCACTGTTCGCCGCGCTTTGGCGCGTTCTTGCGCCAGCATGCGCCGTGGCGGCAACTGGTCGAGCTGCAACAGATCGACGTGCAGGAGTTCGTCATCGGTGAAGCGTTCGCGCCGTGGCCTGGCCTCACCGTGCGCGCGATCGCCGTGCCGCATCGCGACGAGTTCTCTGACACCGTCGCCTTCGTGCTGGCTGGCCCGCAGCGGCGCGTGCTGTTCGTGCCCGACATCGATGCCTGGGAACGGGCGCCTGGCTTGTTGCAGCAACTGCTGGCGGATGTCGACGTCGCCTACCTCGATGGCACGTTCTTCGACGGCAGCGAACTGCCCGAGCGCAACCTCGCGGAGATTCGCCACCCGCTGATGGTGCGCACGATGGAGTTGTTGGCCGAACAAGCCAAGGCGCGGCCCGGCGCGATCCGCTTCTTGCACTGCAACCACACCAACCCCGCCCTGCACGATGCCGCGGTGCGCGCGCGCATCGAAGCGGCCGGGTTTAGGCTAGCTAGCCAAGGCGAACGCCTGGCCCTGTGAGGCACCGCGCGGCGCCTGCACTCGAGCGAGGTGCGCTGGCACTGACTCAGGTCGTCGCCAATTCGCCGTCCCACAATCGGCGTAGGAACGTCGCAACCGGCAGGATCTCGATGCCGTCGTCCGTGGTACGCGCTCGAACAGCGCGGCAGACCAGGATGCAGCGGCTGCGCGGATGCTCCTCCTTCCAGGCTCGCAGGCCCTTCATGTGGTCGGTGGTTGGCGAGTCGGTGGACTTTGCTTCGACCGCGATCTCGGCGTCACCAAGGATGAAGTCGACCTCGATTCCGGATGTTGTGCGCCAGTAGGAGAGCTGCCGGTTGTTGCCGCGATAGCTCGCGTGCGCCCGTAGTTCCATGAACAGGAAGTGTTCAAAGGCGGCCCCGAAGGCCGACGAACCCGGCAACAACTTGCTGCGCCGGGCCAAGTCGTTGACGACTCCTACATCGAAGAACCAGAATCGCGGTGACTCGATGACGCGGCGTTTCTGTCGCTTTCGCCAAGCGGGCAACCACGACGCGACCAAGGTGTCGACGAGTACCTCGAACCATCCGCGCGCGGTGTTCGCGGCGACGCCGACTTCGCGCGCGACGTTGGTGTAGTTGACGATTTGGCCGTTGCTCAAGGCGGCAACTTCGAGGAATCGCTGGAAGGCCGGCAGATTGCGCGTCAGGGCCTCGGCGAGAACTTCCTCCCGCAGGTAGTCGCTGACGTACGCCGAGATCAGCGGCGATGGATCGTTAGCGAGGTAGTGGGGCGGCAGCAGTCCGTGGTCCAGGGCCCGCTGCAAGGAGAAGTCCTCGATTTCAGCGCTGACGAGGGGGAACAGCTGCCGCCGAATCGCGCGTCCACCGAGCAAATTGCCGCCACCGCGCAACAGTTTGCGTGGGCTCGAGCCGGTCAGAAGAAACTGCAGCCCGTGGCGGCTGATCAACGAATGCACTTCGTCTAGCAACTCCGGCAGCTTCTGAATCTCGTCGATGATGATGGGCTGAGGTTGATTCTGCTGGGACCAACCGAGCGCCGCGCATTCTTGGCTCAAGATCGAAGGATCGGCGTTGAGTCGGCGAAACTCATTGGCTCGCAGCAAGTCGTAGTACGGCGCTTTCGGAAACAACTGGCGCAGCAGCGTGCTCTTGCCTGACTGCCGTGGGCCCCAGAGGAAGCAGGTTCCAGCGCGCAGCGTATCGGCATCGATGATGCGGTTAATCATGATTAAACGCAGTATAGCTGCACATAGTCATCCGCCAAGTGTTGGCTGAGCAGGACTTGGTGTCGAGCATCGCCTGGCGCTGTGAGGCGCCGCGCGGCGTTACAGCGCGGCGCTACAGGGTTGCGCTACATGGTGGGGCCCTACAGGGCGGCCCTACAGGGCGGCTCTACAGGGCGGCTCTAATGCGGGCGACGACCTTGGCGGCGGAGAACCCGAAGTGCTCGGCGACGTGTTTGGCCGGCGCCGAGGCGCCGAACGTCGACTGACCGATGCAGCGGTCGAGCCGCCCGGTGAATTGGCACCACAGTTCCGGCCGTCCCATCTCGACGGTGAACACCGCGGCCTTGCCGAGCACACCAGCCTTGTAGGTGGCGTCTTGGGCCAGGAACAGTTCGACGCACGGCATCGACACGACGCGCGTTGGCGTGCCGCCTTGCGTCAGCAAGGTCGCGGCTTCCACCGCGAGCCCGACTTCGGCGCCAGTCGCGATGATCGTCGCCTGGGCACCCGCGGTCTCGACCAGGGTGTAGCCACCGCGCAGTGCCTCGCGCGGATTCCAGCCGGCTGTGTGCGGCAGCTTCGGCAGGTTCTGGCGCGTCAGAGCGAGCGTCACTGGACCATCGCGCCGCGACAGCGCGTGCGTCCAGGCGGCGGCGGTCTCCGCACCGTCGGCGGGACGGAACACGTGCAGGTTGGGGATCAGGCGCAGCGTCGCCAGGTGTTCGACCGGTTGGTGGGTGGGGCCGTCTTCGCCGACCATCAAGCTGTCATGGGTGAAGACGAACGTGGTCGGGATCTTCATCAGCGACGCCAGCCGAATCGGCGTGCGCATGTAGTCGGCAAAGACCAAGAACGTGCTGCCGGCCGGCAGGAAACCGCCGTGCAACGTGATGCCGTTCAAGATGGCGCCCATGCCGTGCTCGCGGATGCCGTAGTGCAGCGTGCGGCCACTGCGGTCCTTGTGCGTGAACGAGCCGCTCTTTTTGATGCGCGTCTTGGTTGACGGATCGAGGTCGGCACTGCCGCTGACGAAACCGGGCATCACTTCGGCGGCCTTGTTGAGCACGTTGCCGGATAGCGCGCGGGTGGCGGCCGGCTCGGCGCCGGCGGCGGCGACCAGTTGCTCGAGCAAGTCGATCGGCACGGCGCGCGAGCGGAACGCCTTCCAGGCCTTGGTTTGCTCCGGCGACTTGGCGGCATGGGCTTGCATGTCGGCATGCCAACGCAGCCGCAGCTGCTCGTTGCGTTGGGCCGCCCGTTGGAACACGGCGCGCGCGGCCTCGGGCACGTAGAGGTCTTCGGCTGGCATGCCGAGCGCCTTCTTGGTTGCGGCGACCTCTTCTTTGCCGAGCGGGGCGCCGTGCACTTCGTGCGTATTCGACTTGTTGGGGCTGCCCTTGCCGATCGTGGTCTTGCAGCAGATCAGCTGCGGGCGGTCGCTGTTGGTCGTCGCTTTTGCGAGCGCTTGGCGCACCTGTTCGGCGTCGTGGCCGTCGATCGACTGCACCGTCCAACCTTGGGCTTCGAAGCGCTTGCCGATGTTCTCGCTGGTGGCGAGGTCGGTGTGGCCTTCGATGGTGATGCCATTGTCATCCCACAGGCACACTAGGTTGGCCAACTTGAGGTGGCCAGCGAGGGTCGCCACTTCATGGCTGAGGCCCTCCATCAGGTCGCCGTCGCCGACCGTGACAAACACGCGCGTCAGCAGCAGCGGGTTCTGGAAGCGCGCCGCCTCCATGTTGGCGGCGATCGCCATGCCGACGGCGTTGCCAAAGCCTTGGCCGAGCGGACCGGTCGTCGTCTCGATGCCGATGGTTTCGCCGAACTCGGGGTGGCCGGGCGTCTTGCTGTGCATCTGGCGGAACTGCTTGAGGTCGTCGATCGAGAGCGGATAGCCAGCGAGGTGCAGCAGCGAGTAGACGAGCATCGAGCCGTGGCCTCCGGACAGCACGAAGCGGTCGCGGCCTGGCCATTCCGGTTCCTGCGGACTCCACTTCAAGAACTCGGTCCACAACACGCTGGCGACTTCGGCCATGCCCATCGGCATGCCCGGATGGCCTGAATCGGCCTTTTGCACGGCGTCCATGGCGAGGCCGCGAATCGTGTTGGCAACGAGAGTGAGTTCCTGGGTGACGGCTGTCATGGCGCGGGACTGTAGCGGCGCCATGCGACCGGATGAACGGTGCAGTCGTCGGACTCACACGAGTTCTAAGCAGGCGCCGGCGCCGTCGTCAGCGCCGTCGTCAGTGGCCGCCTTCGCGCACCGCGTTGACGTTCCACTCCGGGATCACGATCTCGATGGCGCCAGCGGTCGGCAACCGCAGCAGCTTGGCTTGGCAACCAAGGCGTGAGTCGAGGCTGACGTCGCGGGCGGTGTCGAGCTGGTCGAGCTCCTCTTCACTGGCTGCGGAGAAGCACTCGCGGCCTTGCTTGATCTTCACGTGGCAAGTCGAACAGGCGCAGACGCCGCCGCAGGCGTGGTCGAGCTTCAGTCCTTGTTCGAGGGCTGCATCAAGGATCGTTTCGCCAACCGCCAGCACGAACTCGCGCGCGTCGCCACGCACGGACAACCTGGTCTTGCTCATCGCTCTTCTTCCCGCAGGGCTTTGGTGACGGCAGAACTGATGACGTCGTCGGCGATCGTGGCGGTCACCTTCGTCAGCTCATCGCAGCCGTGCTTCAGGGTTTCGGCATTGGCGTTGGCGACCAGCAGCTTGGCCAGTGCCTTCAACGCCTTCTGCACCGCGTAGGTTTGATCGGGCGGCAGTTCGGCCAACAGCATGGCCTTTTGGGTGCCGCGCACCATGGCTTCGGCCTTGTTGCGCACGTCGATCTGCTCGCGCGCGACGTAGTCGGCTTGCGCGTTCTCGATCGACTCGAACATCATGCGCCGCACTTCCTCGCGCGTGAGCCCGAACGACGGCACGATTTGGATGCTGGCTTGGGCCCCGGTGCGTTGCTCGCGCGCCGTGACGCGCAACACCCCATCGGCATCGACCAAGAAGGTCACTGCGATGCGCGGCAGACCGGCGGGCAGCGGTGGGATGCCACGCAGCTTGAAGTGCCCGAGCAGGCGGCAGTCCTTGCTGAGCTCGCGCTCACCTTGGTAGATGGTCAGGTCGACGGCGGTCTGGTTGTCGACGCCGGTCGAGAACTCTTCGGTGACGCTGGTCGGGATCGTGCTGTTGCGCAGGATCAGCTTCTGCACGGCGCCGCCCAGGGTCTCGAGGCCAAGCGACAGCGGGATCACATCGAGCAGCAGCAGCGAGCGATCGTTGCCGGCCAGCACGTCGGCTTGGATGGCGGCGCCGAGCGCCACCGCGAGGTCCGGGTCGACGCCGGTGTGTGGCACCTTGCCGGTCATCGCTTGCAGCCGAGCGCGCACGAGCGGCACGCGCGTGCTGCCACCGACCAACACGATGTCTGAGATCTGGTCGAGGCGAAGGCCGGCGTCTTTGACGGCGCGTTGCACGCAGTCGAGGGTGCGTTGCACCAGCGGCGCAATGGCGGCTTCGAATTCACTGCGCGTCACCGTCAGGCTGGTGCTGAGGTGGCCCGCGCTGCGTTCGCCGAGATCGAGTTGCAGCTCGGCGGTCTCGGCGTCGGAGAGCCGGATCTTCAGACTCTCGGCAGCCGCTCGCACCGCTTGCAGCACGTAGGGGTCGCTGGTGGTTGGCAAGGTGCGCAAGATGCGCTGGGCCAGCAGTTCGTCGAAGTCATCGCCGCCGAGGTGGGTGTCACCCGCCGTCGACAAGACGCGGAAGACGCCATCTTCGATGCGCAAGATCGACACGTCGAAGGTGCCGCCGCCGAGGTCGTAGACGAGCGCGGTGCCGTCCCTGGTGCCATCGATGCCGTAGGCGAGCGCGGCGGCGGTGGGTTCGTTGAGGATGCGCAGGCAGTCGAGCCCGGCCAGTGTGGCCGCATCTTTGGTGGCTTGGCGCTGGGCGTCGTCGAACCACGCGGGAACCGTGACGACGGCTTCGCGCACCACCTGGCCGAGCGCTTGCTCGGCGGTGGCTTTCACTTTCTGCAGGATCAGCGAGCTGATCTCTTCGGGCGTCCAGTTGCGATCGCCGATCTGCACGCGCGGCAAGTCGCGTTCCCCGGCGACCACGGTGTACGGCAGCCGTTGCTTCTCTTCGCCGATCTCGCGGGCTGAGCGACCGATCAGGCGTTTGATCGAGAACACCGTGCGGTCGGGGTGCGTCAGCCGCAGCGCTTTGGCCGTGCGGCCGACGTGCGTCTGGCCATCGGGTGCGAAGCAGACCACGGACGGAATCAGCGGTTCGCCGTCTTGGTCGCGCAGCACGCGCGCACCCTTGCCGGCGCGGACCGCGGCGAGGCTGTTGGTGGTCCCGAGGTCGATGCCGACGACGAGGCGGGCGGGGGTCGCAGGGGAGTTCGTCACGCCTTCAGTTCCAAGTCCGACAGCGCCTTCTTGTGGTAGTGCGAGGCGTGGAAGCGTCGCGCCGCCGCGTCCAAATCGCCATGCTCGATTGCCGTGCGCAGCGCGGCCCAATCGGCGTCGACGCAAGCGGCAAGGCGGCGCTGCAGCGGCTGCACGTGCTCCTGCTTGGCGAACGCGACTTCTTCGGCGAGTTCGAGCGCGTCGGCGAGGAAGGTGGGGTCGAGCTTCTTGTTGCGATCGAGCACACCGGGGCTCGCTGTTTCGAGCAAGGCACGGGCGCGCCGCCACGGATCGCGCAGGATGCTAAAGGCATCGTTGACCTCGGCCGAACGCTGCAGCACCGCGGCGCAGTCGCCGACTTCTTGCGTGCGCAGCAGGTCGGGATGGCATTCGCGCGAGAGCGCCAAGTAACGCTTCTCCAACGCTTGCGCATCGATGTCCAGCGACCGCGTGAGGCCGAACACCGTGAACGGATCCGGTGCAGGAACGTGGGTCACGCCGAGAACGAAGTGCCGCAGCCGCAGGTGCCCGTAGCCGCCGGGTTCTTGAAGACGAAGCCGCGGTCGAGCAAGCCGTCGTTGAAGTCCAAGATCGTGCCGCCCATGAAGAACTCGCTCTTCTTGTCGACGACGACGTTGACGCCGTGCTGCGGGAACCCGAGGTCGAACTCGCTGGGGCCTTGCTGGTCGAAGTCGAGCACGTAGGTGAAGCCGGAGCAGCCGCCGCCCTTGGCGCCGATGCGCACCCAGGTGGTGGCGGGGAAATTCTGTTCGCTGATGACGCGCAGGATCTCCTTGGCGGCGCGTTCCGTTAGCACCACGCCACGACCGGGCTTCTGGTCGGTCGGCGGTGCCGTCTTGGTGGTCGCTTCGCTCATGACTTGGCCTCGGCGGCAATGCCACTCAGTGCCGATTTCCCACTCAGTGCCGATTTCTTGGTGCGCCAGTCCTCGATCGCGGCCTTGATCGCGTCCTCGGCCAGCACCGAGCAGTGGATCTTCACTGGCGGCAGCGACAGCTCTTCGACGATCTGCGTGTTCTTGATCTGGGCAGCGGCATCGACGCTCGTGCCCTTCAGCCATTCAGTGGCCAACGACGACGACGCGATGGCCGAGCCGCAGCCGTAGGTCTTGAACTTCGCCTCGACGATCTTGCCGCTGTCGTCGACGCGGATCTGCAACTTCATCACGTCGCCGCACTCGGGTGCGCCGACGACGCCCGTGCCGACGTTCGGATCGTTCTTGTCGAGCGAACCGACGTTGCGGGGGTTCTGGTAGTGATCGAGCACCTTGTCGCTGTAGGCCATGGTGGTTTCTGGGTCAGTCTGCTGGGTGTGTTCGGGATGAGGTAGGTGGTGGCGTCGCGGCTGTGGCTAGTGCATCGGCTGTGGCTAGTGTGTCGTCCACCTGACCTTCGAGAGGTCGACGCCTTCCTGCACCATCTCCCACAGGGGAGACATCTCGCGCAGGCGCTTCACTTCGGTGATGACTCGCTCGGCCGCGAAGTCGACTTCGGCTTCGGTCGTGAAACGACCCAGCGAGAAACGAATGGAGCTGTGGGCCAGCTCGTCGCCGAGGCCAAGGCTCTTGAGCACGTAGCTCGGCTCAAGGCTGGCGGAGGTGCAGGCGGAGCCCGACGACACCGCGAGTTCTTTGATGCCCATGATCAGCGACTCGCCTTCGACGTACGGGAACGACACGTTCGCCAGGTGCGGCAAGCGGCACGCGGGGTCGCCGTTCTGCACGGCGTCGGGCAGCGCCCGCAACAGGGTGCGTTCGAGCCGATCGCGCAGGGCGGCCACCCGCGTCATCTCGCCGGCCATTTCTTCGCGGCAGATGCGCGCCGCTTCGCCCATGCCGACGATGCCGGTGACGTTGAGCGTGCCCGAACGCATGCCACGTTCGTGGCCGCCGCCGTCCATCTGTGAGGTCAAGCGAACGCGCGGGTTCTTGCGCCGCACGTAGAGGCAACCGACGCCCTTGGGGCCGTACATCTTGTGCGCGGACAGCGACAGCAGATCAACGTGCTGGGCCAGCACGTCGAGCGGGATCTTGCCAGCGGCCTGCGTCGCATCGGTGTGGAACAGGGTGCCCTTCTGCTTGCACAGGCTGCCGATCGTCGCCAGCGGATGCAGCGTGCCGACTTCATTGTTGGCGGCCATCAGCGACACCAGGATCGTCTTGTCGGTGATCGCGGCGGCGAGTTGGTCGAGGTTGACGTGGCCCTTGCCGTCGACGGGCAGCCACGTGACTTCGTAGCCTTGCGTCTCCAGGAACTTCATCGGGTCGAGCACGGCCTTGTGCTCGGTGACCGCGGTGATCAGGTGGTTGCCCTTCTCGCGATACATCGTGGCGGTGCCCTTGATCGCCAAGTTGTTCGCTTCGGTGGAGCCGCTGGTCCACAGGATCTCCTTGCTGTGCGCGCCGATCAGTTGGGCGACCTGCGAGCGGGCTTCTTCGACCGCGGCCTCCGCCGTCCAGCCAAACGCGTGGCTGCGGCTGGCTGAGTTGCCGAACGTCTCGGTGAAGAACGGCAGCATGCGCTGCACGACGCGCGGGTCGCACGGCGTAGTGGCACTGTAGTCGAGATAGATAGGCGTCTTCATCGGGGGCTGGTCAGCGGCGAGGGCTTGTTGGCTCGGGCCCACCTAGGCTTCGGGCTGGTGGCGGTCGGAGTCGAGGCGATCGGAATCGAGGCGATCGCAGAGCTCGCGAGCGGGCTGAGGGAACACAGCTCGTCGAGGTGGATGGCGGCAAAGAGTTGCGAGACCCGTTCGTGTACGAGGCGCATGGGCGCTTTGCTCGGGCAGAACGAGATCAACGCGCAGTCGTCGTGCTTGTCGCCGACCGCCTTCATGCTGGCCGCCAGTCCGAGTAGGTGGCCGCTAGCGATGCTGCCGCTAGCGATGCTGCCGCTAGCGATGCTGCCGCTCGCGCGCGTGGAATCGTGGGCGACGCAATCAACCAACACGAACCGGCCTTCCACCACTTCGAGGATGTCGGCGAGCGAGATGTCGCGCGGGTGCTTGGCCAGCCGATAGCCGCCGCGCAGACCGCGCACCGACTCAAGCACGCCTTGCTTGGCGAACCCCTTCAGCAAGTTGGCGACGACCGACTTGTTGAGCTTGGCTTGGCGGGCAATCTCGTGGGCGCTGACCACGGTGTCCTCGGCACTGCCGCCGGGGAAGGCGCCTTGCCGGGCGATCGCGCCCAACAGGAACACCGCGTAGTCAGCTTTCTTGGAGATGCGCAGCATTTCGGGAGATCTCGCGGTGCAATCGGCGAGAAGGGCAAACTAGACCTGATTTGGGGCTCATTCAACGTTCGGCTTAAAAAAGCCCCAAATGAAGGCACATTCTGGCCAGCGCGCTGCGATCGTCGCCCGCCACCACGATGCAACCTGTGCCGCTGCTGTCCGAGCTCCTTGCCAACGGTCCTTGCGAACGCGAGGACGCGCCGTTCCGCCTCGTGCAAATTCAGGGGCCAGACGCCGGTGAGTTCCTACACCGGTTGTGCACGCAGGACGTGCGCAGCCTGGCGACCGGGGCGGTGCGGCCAGCGGCCTTTCTCGACAGCAAGGGCAAGTTGCTCGTGACGGGCTTGGTAGGTCGGCTCGGTGACAGCTTCTGGATCGAGGTCCCGGCTGAGCAACTGGCGAAGCTGGTGGCGCTGCTGCAGCGCTACCACTTCACGGAGAAGTTGACGATCGCGCCGCCTGCGGTCGGTTCGTGCCACGAAACCGTCGGGCTCGCGGGTGGCGAGTCGGTGGCCTGGCGCGCGCAGCGGGAAGGCGAAGCGCTGCGCCTTCAGTTCGAGCGCCGTGGGGTGGCCTTCACGCGGGTGCATGGGGCAACGGTGCCGCTCAGCGGCACGTCGATGACGGCGGCCATGGCCGAGTGCATCCGGATCGGTGCTGGGCTGGTGCGGGTCGGGGTCGAGACCGAGCCGTCGACGTTGGCTCTCGAAGTCGATCTCGATGACCACATCAGCACGACCAAGGGCTGCTACACGGGCCAGGAGATCGTGGCGCGCATCAACACCTACGGCCACACCAACCGTCGGCTGTGCTTGTTGCAGCTGGCGGCCGGCGCCTGGCTCACGGCCCCTGCCACGCTGCACGAACTCGAAGACCAACTCGCCGTTGGCCGGGTCATGCACGCGGTGCCGATTCCTGGCCGCGAGCTACGGCTCGGGGTCGGCTATCTGCCGAAGGACTTTCAGGCGATCGGCACCAAGCTCGCCCTCGCTGACGGCACCGCCGTCGAAGTGATCGGTTACGAGGCGCTGCCCGCGGGCTTGCCGGCGTAGGCGATGACCACGTAGGCGGGGCCGTCGGCCGCGGCGGCGACGAGCACGTCGTCACCATGGCCCGGCACGACGAGCACGCTGTCACCGCGAACGTCATGCACGCCGCGCGCGGTGGTGACGCGGGTCGTGACCTTGCTGCGCACCACCAGACACACTTCCTGACAGCGCGGGCGCCCTGGCACGTCGGCGAGACGCAAGGACTGGCCCGCGGCCAAGACCACTTCGTCGACGCAGAGCGTCGCCGCCTTGTACTGCTCGGCAAAGATGCGCTCGATGGTGCAGGCGCCGACCACAAGGCGTTCGAAGCGGCGCGGCGGCAGCGACTCTGGCGCCGTTGGGAAGGTCTCGGCCGGCTTCCATTCGCCGCTGTTTGGATCGAACGACTTGCCGCTGCCGGCGAGCGGCAACAAGGGCATCCTGGCGAAGGCGTCGCGGCCGCTGGGCTGCACGCTCACCTCGGGTTGGCGGGCGGCAATCAGCAGCAGTTCACCGGCCCCGTTCTGCGTGCGGAACGACGTTTGTTTGGGCAAGAACACCGCCATCGGTCGGCCCGTGAACTCATCCTTGCGCGCCCCGCGAGCTGGCCACGCCGTCGCACCGCCGATCAAGTCGAAGGTGCCACCGAGCAGGATCACGGCGGTCTCGTGGTCGCCGGTCGTCAACTGGTCTGGGTCCGTCGGGCGCCAGAGTTGGCAGTGCGCGAGCCAATGCGTGCCGGTGCAAGCCGCGGTGCGCAAGCGAGCGTCGCCGGTGAAGGGAATGGGTGTCATCGCGGGGCAACGGCCTTCTTGACGGGGATCTCGACCTTGGCGTCGGCGAGCAATCGCTTCGACAGGTCTTGGGAGCGAAACTCGGCGAGTCGCTGCAGCAGGACGGCGTCGTCGGGATCGGGTTCGACTTCGAGCGCCTTCACCAGGAAGACGCCTTCTTCACTGCGGAGCGGCATCGATACTTCGCCCTTTGGCAAAGCGAACGCGGTGGCCAGCATCGCGTCGGGCAGCCGATCAGAACGGCGGCGGTGCCAGCCGGTGTCGCCGTCCTTCATCTTGCTGCTGGCGTGCTCACTCTCGATGCGGGCGACGTTTTCGAAGGTCTCTTTGACGAGACGATCGTGCACTCGTTCGAGGTGGGCCAAAGCGGCGGCGAAGTCGCGAGTGATGAGTCCATTGGGCTCGGCCAGGGCGCGCACGAAGACGAGGCCGACGCGGCGGCGGGGGCCCACCAGATCGAGCACGCCTTGGCGGTCCTTCGCCAATTCGGCCGCCAACTCGGCCGGCGTGAAGCGTCGCGCGGCGATCTTGTCGAGCAGGATGTGGGCGCGGAAGACTCGCCGGTCGCGCAACGCCGCGACGCTCAGCCCTTGGGCTTTCAGCATGTTCTCGAAGGTGACGCCGCGGAAGCGTGGATCGCGACTGGCGTCGTCGCGGTGCTTTTCCACCGCCGCGTCGAGATCACTGGCAGTCACCTCGATGCCATCGCGGCGCGCCAGCAGTTCGAGCGTCGTCAGGTAGGCGACCTGATGCAGGAAGCGATCGCGTTCGTCGTCTTCGGCGGTGCGCAGCAGCAAGAAGCCGAGGTCGATCAGCGGCACGTCGGTGCTGCCGACGCGCGCGGCACTGCCTGGTGGCAGCGCGTCGGCATCGACGACTACTTCGTGCTTCTTGCGTTCTTCCTGCAGCCACAGTTGCAGCATGTCGGGGCTGACCTCGTCCTTCTTGCCAAGGCCGAGTTCGGCGCGCACCAGCCGTTCTTGCGCCATTTGCACGGAGAGGTCCGCCAGCCACTGGGCTTCGCCCGAATTGCGCACCGCGGGGAACTCTTCGGGCCTGCGGCCGGCCGCGCGCAGTTGGTCTTGCAGGTCCCGCCAGAACGTGCGCACGTCGGCTTCGTTCGGCAGCAGGTTCTTCTCGGTTGCTGCACGCCGCGTCAGCACGGTGGCCACCAACTGTTCGACCGCTTGCTGCCCGCGTTGATCACGCCGCAAGTGGGTCGCCATCTCCAGCGCCACGTCGACGGCAGAGATGGTCGCTGGTTTGCCATCGAGTTGGTAGGTAGCGAGCACTTGCTCGGGCCCCTGCGGCAGGGCGGCTAGGCAAGTGAGAACAAGCGATGCGAGCGCTGGCATGCGGGCAGGACCATAGCACGCCGAGTCGGTTCAGCCGAAGCGGCCTTCGATGTAGTCCGAGGTCTCCTGCTTCTTGGGGGCGACGAACATGCGCTCGGTGGCGGTGTGTTCGACGACGTGGCCCATCAGCATGAAGACACACTCGTCACTGGCGCGTCGGGCCTGCGCCATGTTGTGGGTGACGATCAGGATCGAGTAGTTGCCGCGCAGGTCCCAGATGAGGTCTTCAACGGCGGAGGTGGCTTCGGGATCGAGCGCGCTGCACGGCTCGTCCATCAGCAGCACCGATGGCTTGGTCGGCAACAGCCGGGCGATGCAGAGCTTTTGCTGCTCTTCGAGCGACAGCGCCGTCGCCTTCCGGTCGAGGCGGTCCTTGACGCGGTCCCACAGCAGCACTTCCCGCAGCGCTTGTTCGACCATGCCCTCTTCGTCGGCGCGCGAGCTGCGGCGAACGGCGTGCAGTCGGTGCCCGAACAGCACGTTGTCGCGGATCGACAGCGGCAATGGATTGGGGCGTTGGAACACCATGCCGACTTGCCGTCGCACCTGCATGCGCGAGGCCTCTTCGTCGTAGATGTTGTGGCCGAGCACCTTGATGGTGCCGGTCGTCGTCACGTAGCCGAGCCGTTCGTTGATGCGATTGCAGCTGCGCAGCAAGGTCGACTTGCCGCAGCCGGATGGGCCGATCATCGCCGTGACGATGCCGGAGCGGATCACCAGGTCGACGTCGTGCAGCGCCTGGAACTTGCCGTACCACAAGCTCAGATCCACGATCTCGATCGCCGGTGTCGCGTTGGCAGGCAACGACAGAATCGTCGTGCGGCTGTGCAGCGCCATCGATCTTTGCAGCGCCACCGAGTCGGACTCGGCCTTGGCATTCTGGGAATCAGCCAAAGCGTCCCTCCAGGTAGTCGATCGTGCGTTGGTCTTTGGCGCCGCCGCTGAACAAGTCTTCGGTGGCAGCGATCTCGATGCAGCGGCCGCCGAGGAAGAAGGCGGTGCGCGCCGCCAGACGCCGCGCTTGTTGCACCAGGTTGGTGACGAGCACGATCGTCAGTTCCTGGCGCAGTTCCTTCAGCACTTCCTCGATGCGCATGGTGGTGACCGGGTCGACGGCGATTGAGAACTCGTCGAGCAGCAGCAGTTCGGGGTCTTGCGACAGCGCCCTAGCGATGGTCAATCGCTGCTGTTGGCCGCCGCTCAGCAGCGAACCGAGCGTCTGCAAACGGTCCTTCACTTCGTCCCACAACGCCGCCCGGCGCAGGCAGCGTTCGACGATTTCTTCGAGGTCAGCCTTCTGGCGCCGACCACGCAGTCGCGGCGACAGCGCCACGTTGTCGAAGATCGACAGCGGCAGGCCGACCGGCAGCGGAAACACTACGCCGATGTGCGAACGCAGCGCGTAGAGGTTGCGGATCGTGCGCACATCGCGGCCGGCGAACGTGATGTTGCCGTCGACGCGCATGCTCGGCACGAACTCGTCCATGCGGTTGATGGCGCGCAGGAACGACGTCTTGCCGGCGTTGGCGGGGCCGATGATGCCGAAGATCTCGTTGGGTCGAATGTCGATGTCGACCCCCTGCAGGGCAACCTTGGCGCCATAGCGAATGGCGAGGCCGCGCACACTCAGCAGTGGAGCACTAGGCAGTGGGCTCGCACTGGCGGTGGCCGACGTGGCCGCGTTCGGGTTCGCGTTCGAGTTCGGCGGGTTCACCACTTCTTCCTCCCGCGCAGGCGCATGCGGAACCAGATGGCCAGCGCGTTCATCGACAGCACGACCAAGATCAACGTCAGGGCGACGGCGAACGGCACGTGCCGCGGCACGTTCGTCACCTGCGTCGACACCGTGAAGAGGTGCAGCGACAGCGCCATGGTCTTGTCGAAGATGCCGCTTGGGAATTGCTGCCGCAAGAACACCGCGCCGGTGAACATGATCGGCGCGGTCTCGCCAACGGCGCGGCAGACGACCAGGATGAGGCCCGTCAGGATGCCGCTGCCGGAGTTGGGCAGCACGATGCGCCAGATGGTCTGCCAGCGGGTGGCGCCCATGTTCCAGCAGGCTTCGCGAAAGGCCTTCGGCACGGCCTGCATCGACTCGCGAGTGGCGACGATCACCACCGGCAGCGTCATCACCGCCAAGGTGCAGCTCGCCGCCAAGATCGACTTGCCAAAGTGCAGGAAGTGCACGAAGGCGCCGACGCCAAACAGCGCGTGCACGATCGACGGCACGCCGGCGAGGTTGACGATGGCGACATTGATGGTGCGGGTCAGCCAGTTGTCGCGCGCGTACTCGCTGAGGTAGATCGCGGCGGCGACGCCGAGCGGCAGCGCCAGCGCCAAGGCGCACGCCGTCAGCCATACGGTGCCAACGAGGGCGGTAGCGATGCCACCAGCGGCGCCGTTGTCGCGCGGCTTGTCGAGGAAGAACTCGAGCGAGAACCCGGGGGCGCCTTCGATCACCAGCACGGCCAGGATGCCGATCGCTGGAATCAGCAGCAGCAGCGTGATCGCCAGGAAGCCAAAGCGGGCGACCTGTTGCACCGCGAGCTTGGTGCCTTCATGCGCCGTTGCCGCGAACGGGGAGGTGCTGGTCATGCCGACTTCCTCCGGCCACGCACCAGCCAGTCGGCGAGCAGGTTGATCGTGAACGTGATCACGAACAGCAGCAAGCCGAGCACGAACAGCATTTGGTAGTGGTCGCCACCAACCGCCGCTTCGCCGAGTTCGGCGGCGATCGTCGCGGTCAGCGTTGCCGCCGAATCGAAGATGCTCTCAGGCACCATCAAGCGGTGGCCACTGGCCATCAACACGGCGATCGTTTCACCGAAGGCGCGGCCGATGCCGAGCAGCACCGCCGCCGACAGACCTGGGCGGGCGTGTGGCAGCACCACCTTCCACACCACTTGCCAACGCGTCGCGCCGAGCGCCTCAGCCGCTTCGCGGTAACTGTCGGGCACCGCCTTCAGCGCGTCCTCGGCGATCGTCGCCATGATCGGCGCCGCCATCAAGCCGAGGATGATGCCGGCGTTCAGCACGTTCAGTCCGACTTGCACCCCGAACACATCCTGGATGATCGGCTTCATCACGTGCAGGCCGATCACGCCCCAGACGACGGAGGGAATCGCCGCCAGCATTTCGATGCCGATCTTCAACCATTCACGCTGTTTGCCGCGCGCAAACTCACCGATGTAGATCGCCGCGCCGAAGGCCAGTGGGATCGCGATCAACATGGCGACGCCGGTGATCCAGGCGGTGCCAGCAATCAGCGGCAAGGCGCCGTACACCGGCGGCTCGACAGTCGGTTCCCACCTGGCGCCAGTGAGCATGGCGCCGATGTCCAGCCGATGCCGCATGAACTCGAGTCCTTGCGTGGCGATGAACAGGAAGATCGCGGCGATGAACAGGATCGCCGACATGCCGCCGAGCCAGACGATCGTGCGCGCGGCAAAGTCGCTCCACCAGCCGCGATCGCGATGGTCGAGTGCCTTGGCCCAGGGCGGCTGCCCCGCGCTCGCGGGCTCACCAGTAAGAGGGGAGGGCGCCACGTCTCAGCTCGCTTGCTCGCCGCGCAGGCGCTCCATCAGTTCGCGGATGCGCGGCGTCAATTGCCGGTAGACGGCTTCCGGTTCGTGGCCGGGCTCGACGTCCCAGACCAACATGGTGGTATGGAACGGTAGCTTGCCGACGCGGGTGCGGGCGTCACGGCCGAAGCCAATGACCAAGTGGAAGTCGTCGAGTTGTGGCAGCAGCGTCGAGAGCGGGGCGGGCCAAGCGCGCGCGAGGTCGATGCCGACCGTCAGAGCAAACCGCAGGTAGGCGGGATCGATCTCTTCGGCGGGCTGCCAGCCGGCACTGCGGTAGCGACCGCTCTGCGGGAACGCCTTCTTGGTGAATTGTTCCGCCAGTTGGCTGGCGCCGCTGTTGCTGTCGTCGACGAACAGGATGCTGAACGTCTTCTCGCCCTTGGTCTTGCCGGTGGCGACAAAGATCGTCTCTTCGCAGATGTTCTTGGCCTGGTGGATGACCCGTTCCAGGCGATTGAACGTCGCCATGAACGAGAACATGTCGCTGGCCGGTCGGCTGTGGGTCTCGCTCTCTTTCACGAGGTCGGCGAAGACCTTGTCGAAGTAGCGGGTGAACTGCGCCGCCGAGGTCAGGGTGGCGCCGGCCAGGGCCGCGTCGCGTTGATGGAAGCAGCGCAAGGCTTCGGCCAGCAGGCGCCGTGCCTGTTCGCTCATCATCTCGACGTCGCGCGCCACGATCGGCGGCGGCACGCTCGACAACTGTGCTGACGTGCGGGAAATCGTCGCCGCGTAGTCGCCGATGCGTTCGAGCGCGATGTTCAAGCGCAGCACCGCGGAGACGTAGCGCAGGTGGCCGGCACTGGGCAGGTGGCGGGCGACGAAGGCGTGGCAGAGGCGGTCGAGTTCGCGTGTCTGACGATTGATCGTGTAGTCGCCGATCACCGTCATCGCCGCCAGGTCCTTGTCCAGGTTCATCACCGACGTGACGGCGTCGTCGATCGCCTTGGTGATCGCCTGGCCGACGATGCCGACCAAGTCCTGAATCCAGTTCAGATCACGTTCCAGACGTTCTTCGTAGTGAGTTGGCACGGCCGTATCGAGGGGGACTTCGGAAGCGGGGGCCGCGCATGGGACCGCGGTCGATGAGCGCGGTCGAGCACGAATCGGCAAACCGTCGCGGCGCATCCGCTCGATGCGTCAGCTCACAGCTTGCGCAGTGGCACGTAGCCCTTGTCTTGCAACACGCGTTGGCCGCCGTCGCCCTTGATCCAATCGAGGTAGGACTTGATGTCGCCGGTGGGCTCGCCGTTCGTGTACATGAACAGTGGTCGCGAGATGCCGTAGGTGGCATCGAGGATGCTGTCGATCGTTGGTGTCACCGGCACGGCCCCGGTCTTCGTCGCCACGGGTAGCACGCGCACATCCTTGGTGGCGTAGGCGATGCCGCTGTAGCCAATGGCACTCTTGGTCTGGCCGCAGAAGTCGACGACGTCCTTGCTGCCATTCAGGTTGTTGCACTCTTGCTTGAAGCGCGCCTTGTCGCCGCCGAGCACGCCATCGCGGAAGCACTCGTAGGTGCCGCTGTTGTTCTGGCGGCTGGCGAGCACAACCTTGTCGGAATCCGCGGCGAACGTGACCCCGAGTTCGCTCCACTTGGTCAGCTTGCCGCCGTCACCGAACAGTTCCTTCAGTTGCTCGAGCGTGATCGACTGCAGGGGGTTGTCCTTGTGCACGTAGATGGCGATGCCGTCGAAGCCGATCTTGTGTTGCACCGGGTTCTGGCCGTTGTGCTTGGCTTCGTCGATCTCCTTCTGCTTCATCGGCCGGCTGCTGTTGGCGATGTCGACGTCGCCGTCGATCAAGTTCTTGATGCCGACGCCGGAACCGCCGCCGGAGACCGAGATCGCGATGTCCGGGTGGGTCTTGCCGTAAGCCTCCGCCAGCGCTCCTGCGACTTCGAGCAGCGTGTCGGAGCCGAGGTTTTGGATTTCCTTCTTGCCGGCTCCACAGGCAATGAGGCTGAGGCTGACGACCGAAAGGGTGGCGAGAAGTTTCACGAGGACTTGATCTCCGCTTGTTGTCTGGGAACTAGAGGGACAACAGTCTGCAGTCGTTAATGAAGGCCCCTCGCGTCTTGTGTTAAGAATCGATGAAGACGCGCGATCAGCCCGCCAGCGGCGGCAAGCCATCGGCGCCAGCCACTTCGCCCGCTGGCCGGTGGCGGAAGCGGCGGCTCTGCCAAAACCACTGCTCAGGGCACTCGGCGATGCCCTGGGAGAGGGCGCGGTTGATGCGGGAGGTGATGGCCAGCATGTCGGCGTCGCGGTCGCCAGTGCCAGCTTCGCGGATGACGTCGAACACCCGCAGTCGGTAGTGCATTCGGGCGACGCGCAGCACGGCGACGACCGCGATGGGGGCGCCGGTGGCCAAATGCAGCAAGGCGGGGCTCGCCACGGTGCGCGCGCTGGTGCCAAGGAACGGCGCTTCGACGGCGCTGTGTTTGCCGCCGCCATCCGCCAACAAACCGATGGCGTGGTGGTCACCGAGCAAGCGCAGCAGCGTGCGCAACACGTTCTTGCGCGCCACCACGGTCTGACCACTGCTGGTGCGCAACCGTTCGATCAGGCGATTGAGGGCTGGCAGGGGGCTTGGTCGGAAGACCGACGTCAACGGCAGCCCGAGCAGGCCGGCGGCGTACCCCGAGACGTCCCACACCCCGATGTGGCCGGTGGCGAGGATCAGTCCTTTGCCCTCGGCGAACGCCGCCTGCACCAGTGGGTACTCGCGCAGATCACAGCGTTCGCGGATGTTGGCTTGGGTCAGCCGATGCATGCGGCAGAAGTCGATTGCGAGCCACGCAATGTGCCGCGACCAGCGCCACAGATGGTGCTTGGGGCGAACGGCGCCGAGCGGCGAGCCTGCCCGAAAGCCGATGCGACAGTTGCGCCAGTAGCCACTCGAACGTCGGCCGCGGCGATCGCGCAGGCCCCACCACAGAAACCACGGCACCGCCAACAGGTCGCCGAGGGCGTAGGCGAGCCAATTGGGCAGTACGCCGACGAACCAGATCAGGCCGGCGAAGAGGCCAACCACCAAGCGTTGCCACAGCGCTTCGCGTGGGCGGCGTGCCTGCTTTGGGTCGTCATCGTCGTCGTCGCTCATCAGGATGGTGTCACGGGTTCGTCGCGTGGCATGCGCACCATCGCCAGACACGCCAGTGCGATCAACAACTGGACCGCTTGCGCCAGCATCGCGGGCTTGGCGCCGGCGTGAAACTCGACAAAGCCGTAGATCGCGCTGCCGAGCACGGACAGCTTCACCGTGATGCTGTAGAGACCGAAGACCTCGCCGATGCGTTCCTTCGGCGCCAACAACACCACCATTTTGCGCCCCGCAGTCCACACGCCGGACAGGCCGAAGGCGCCGCAGACGCCGAGGGTCAGGGCGTAGCCGAGCACCGAGTTGCCGCCGAACAGGGTGCCGCCGACCAGCGCCAACAGCAGCGCCACCGCACTCGCGCGCAGCACGGCGAGCGGCGCGCGATCGGTCCAGCGGCCTTGCACGATGCCAAAGACCAAGGCCATGCCATTGAGCAACAGGCCGATCAGTTTCAACAGCCCGTCGCTGCTGCACGACTGGCCAAACAGCAGTGCGGTGCCAGCGGTGGTCGCCGGTTGAAACACGGTCACGGTGAAGTCCGCGAAGTAGAGGATCGCGGTGTTGAGCACGTCGACGAGACAGAAGTTGCCGAGCAAGAACCACAACAGCGACCGATGTTGCGGCAGTTCGCGCAGGGTCGTGTGCAACTGGCGGAACGCTTGCCGCCATGCCTGGCCTGCGGCCGTCGCGCGTGGCGGTCGCTGGTCGCGCACCAGCACGAGGCATGGCAGGGCGGCGACCAAGAACAGCAGCGCCGCCACCACGAATTTGGTCGTGGTCGGCACCGCGAGGTCCAGGAGTAGGACCAGCACGAGGATCGTGCCGAAGTAGCCGATGCCGGTGCCAAGGCCGCTGAGTCGCCCTTCCCGGCCGGGCTCGGCGACCGCCGTCAGCAGCGCGTTGTAGAACAAGAGCCCGAGGTTGTAGGTGACGTTGGCGACGAAGAAGCACGCCAGCAGCCAGGCTGGACCGCCATCGACCGCAAAGCCCGCCAAAGCCGCGATGCAGAGCAGCGTGGCGATCACCAGGTAACGGCTAGTGCGGGTCGTTTGGTCGATCAGCACGCCGAACACAGGCGCCAGCAACCCAGCCACCAGCATCGACGCCAGCGAGGTGATGCCGATCAGCCGCAGGTCGTTGCCGAGCGCCGTTTTTGCGAACGGCGTGAACAAGAACGTCAGCGTCGCCGCATAGACCGTGTTGGCCAAGTCGTAGAGCACCCAGGCACCGCGGCGCAGGCGCGCACGGGGCAATGGGGTCGGCGGCGGCGAACTCGGCATGGGTCGCAGTGTGCCCGTTGGCCCGGCGCGACGGCAAGCATCGCGGCCAGCAGTTGGGAAAGTGCGTGCGGTGGATGCATCGCGACGGCAGGATCGCAGCATGAACGTCAAGGAAGTCATGAGCCGCGAGGTCAAGACCATGCGCATGGTCGACCGTCTCGACGCGGCAGCGCGCATTCTCTGGGAACAAGATTGTGGCATCGTGCCGGTTGTCGATGGCAACCAAGCGGTCGTTGGCGTCGTCACCGACCGCGATCTTTGCATGGCGAGTTACACCCAAGGTCGCTCGCTGGGCGAGATCGCGGTGACGGCGGTGATGGCGCGCACGGTGCGCACCTGCAAGCCCGACGATGCCCTGACCGTGGCGATGGTGAGCATGCAGCAACACCAGTTGCACCGCCTGCCGGTCGTCGATGCGCGCGGTGTGGTGGTCGGCATGCTGAGCATCACCGACTTGGTGCGGTTGGCGAATGCGCGCCCCGCGGCGCTCGATGCGGCGGCGGTGCTGAAGGCGTTGGCGACGATCAATGCGTCGCGTCGCTCGGCTGTGAGTCCGAGCAGCCCGACGAGCGCCGTCAGCGCCCCCAACACCGCCACGGCGCCAGCCAAAGTCGCGGCACCGGTTGAGGTGGTTGCGGCCGTGCCGGCGGCGAGTCCCGTTCGCCCAGCGGTGGTCGCGGTCGCCCCGCCGACCCAGTCCATGAAGGCCAACTACAACAAGTCGAAGCCGGCCGCGAAGTCGAAAGGCAAGAAGGGCTAGAAGCACGCCCTGGCTACGCGCGATGCCGAGCCCCGCGTTCACTCTGTCGTCGAGCGGGCCTGGCGACTGCCGTCGCGTGCAATTGGCCGGGCCGATCACGCTCGCCGAAGGGGCTGAGCTGTGGCGGCAAGTGCGCACCGCTCTCGCCGGTGCGACTTCGGCCGAAGTGAACATGGCGCAGGTGACGCGTCTCGACGGCGGCGCCGCAGCCCTACTGACCGCGGTCGCCACCGAGATGATGCGCAGCGGCGGTGGGCTGCAGTTTGTCGACGCCCGCGGTGACGTCGCGCGACTGCTCGCCCTCTACGACAGCGCGCGCACGGGTTCGTGTGAGTTGCCCGAGCCCAAGGCCACCACGGTGCTCGCGGATGTCGGTGATTTCGCGGAGCGCGCTTGGCGCACGACGCAAGCGATCCTCGCGTTCCTCGGCGATCTCGTCGTCGGCACCATCCAGGCCGTACGTCGACCGCGCACCGTGCACTTCGGCGAACTCGGCGTGCTGCTTGAACGCGCGGGCGCCGACGGCCTGCCGATCGTCATGCTGATCAACTTCTTGGTCGGTGCCATCCTCGGTCTGCAGGGAGCCATCCAGTTGCACCGCTTTGGCGGCGATCAGTTCCTCGCGAACTTGGTGGGGCTGTCGGTGATTCGCGAATTGGGTCCGTTGATGACGGCGATCCTCGTCACCGGTCGCTCGGGTGCCGCGTATGCCGCGGAGCTTGGCACCATGACGGTCAACGAAGAGATCGATGCACTGCGCACGCTCGGCCAGGATCCGCAGCGCTTCCTCGTCTTCCCGCGCGTCCTAGCGTTGGTGTTGGTGGTGCCGGTGTTGACGCTCGTCGGTGACTTCGTCGGTTCGCTCGGCGGCCTGGCCATCGCGGTCAGCTACCTCGATCAGCCGGTCGTTGTCTACTTGCAGTCGCTGCAGCAAGCGGTGTCGCTGCTCGACATCGGCACGGGCTTGTTGAAGAGCGTGCTGTTCGCGGTGGCGATCGGCTTGATCGCTTGCCAACGTGGCCTGGCCACGCGCGGTGGCGCCGATGGGGTCGGGCGCGCGACGACATCGGCCGTGGTCGTCGTGCTCTTTGCGTTGGTGGCGCTCGATGCAGTGTTCACTTGGGTCTTTTCGCTGTTGGGGTGGTGAATGGCGAAAGTGCTCGAAGTGCGCGACTTGGCGGTGGGCTATGGCGGCGAGCCGTTGCTCGAAGAGATCTCGTTCGATGTGCTGCGTGGCGAAGTGTTCGCGATCCTCGGCGGCTCGGGCTGCGGCAAGTCGACCTTGCTGCGCACCCTGATCGGTCTGCAAGAACCCATTGCCGGGCGCGTGCACTTCCGCGGCATTGGCCCACCAGCGAAGGCCATGACGCCGCCGCAGTTTGGCGTGCTGTTCCAGTCGTCGGCGTTGTTTGGTTCGCGGACCTTGCTGCAGAACGTGTTGCTGCCGCTGCAGAAGTGGACGCGGTTGCCGGCGGCAGCCGCGCTAGCGGTGGCGATGGCGCGGTTGCGACTGGTCGGCCTCGATCGCTTCGCGCACCACCTGCCGTCGGCGGTGTCGGGCGGCATGCGCAAGCGGGCTGGCATTGCGCGCGCGCTCGCGCTCGATCCGCCGGTGCTGTTCTTCGATGAGCCGTCGGCTGGGCTCGATCCGGTGACCGCCGCCGAACTCGATGAATTGATCCTGACGTTGGCGCGTGACCTCGGCGTTACCATCGTGTTGGTGACCCACGAACTGCCGAGCATCCTGCAGGTCGCCGACCAATGCATCATGTTGGATGGCGCCGCGGTCGGCATCATCGCGCGCGGCGCGCCGCGCGAGCTTTCCGAACGTTCCACCGACCCGCGCGTGCAGGCCTTCTTCCGCCGCCAGGTCTTGCCGAGGAATCTGTGACTGCACCCGCCAATCGTTGGAAGCTCGGCCTGTTCGTTGCCGCTGGTTGCGCGACGACTGTCGCCGCGATGACGTGGATCGGCATGCGCGAGTTGCGGCGCGAGTTTCACACCGCCTATGCCTACTTCGACGAAGCGGTGACGGGGCTTGAGAAGGGCTCGCCAGTGAAGTTCCGCGGCGTCACCATCGGCGCCGTCGACGACATCGTCGTGGCGGCGGACCAAAAGCACCTGAAGGTGCAAGCCGCACTCTTTGAGGACAAGTTGAGTCGGCTCGGTTTGCGCCCACCCGATCACGCGAACCTGTCGCCACTGCCACCCAATCTGCGCGCCCAGCTCGTGATGTCGTGGGTGACTAGCACGTCGTTCATCCAAGTCGACTACTTCCCCGATCCGCCGAGTGGTCCGCAGCAGCTGCCGTTCCCGGTTGAAGAGCAAACGCTGCGCACGGTGAAGAGCACCGCCAAGAGCCTCGAAGACGCCAGCCGCGAAGTGTTGCGCGAACTGCCATCGATGGCGACGTCGGCGCGCGAACTGGTTGAGCTGTTGCGAACCGAGCTGCAAGGGGCGCGCTTGGCCGATGTGTCGCGGCAGTTGCAGGGGTTGTTGCAGCGCTTCGATCGTTTGCTCAACGAGGTCGAGCAGCAGGGCTTGGTGGCGGTGGCCGCCGGGACGTTGGCGTCCTTGCGCGATGCCGCGAAGGACGTCGGCGTGGCGGCCAGCTCAGTGCGCGATGAGAGCAGTCCGGTTGGCGCCACGCTCGCGGAGTTGCGCGGCTTGTTGCAGCGGCTGACGCGCGAAGTCGACACGGCGCGACTGGCGGAGACCACGGCCAGTGTGCGTGAGGTCGGTGCTGCCGCCACCCAACTGAGCAGTGAGGGGCGTGCCGAACTGGCGCAGTTGCGCAGCACGCTGGTGGCGGTAGAGCAGTTGATGAGGATGCTGGAACGGGATCCCGGCGCGCTGCTGCGCGGTCGGGCGGAGGTTCGTTCACCTTTGGAGGACAGCAAGCGATGAGATGGCCACGTTCCCGTTCCGGCGCTGTCGTCGTGTTGAGTCTGGTGTTCTCGGCGTGCATCGCCTCGGCGCCGAGCCTGCGCGCGGTGCGTTGGTTTGATCCACTGCCCGCGACGTCGGCGGGCGCGACCACCGCGGGTTCGACCCTGCGCGTCACCGCGGCGCCGCATTTGGCCCGTGAGTTCGTCGTGCGCATCTCCGCCCGCGAAGTCGCCTTCGACAGCGAGCACCAGTGGATCGTCGAGCCGCGCTTGTTGCTGGCGACTGTGCTCGCCAACGTCGATGTCGTCGGTGCGAAGCCAGACGACCACATCGAGGTCTCGCTAGAAGCCTTCGAACTGGACGTCACCGCGGCACCGCGGGCGCATGTTCGCTTCGTTGTGCAAGGGGTTGCGGCGGTCGCCGCCCGCACCATCGACGTCTATGCCCCGTCAGCGGACCGTTCGCC
>CANEYR010000038.1 GCA_947444055.1 Planctomycetota bacterium | reverse complement strand
CGGCATCGGCAAGCTGGTTGGGGACGCGGCGGCGAAGATGGGCGTCAGCCCCGAGATCATGAAGCAGATCACCGGCCTGATGGACAACGCGAGCGTCAAGGCCGCCATTGGCCCGACGCTGGAGAAGCTGCAGGGCCTGCTCAAGTAGGACCCGGCGGTTCGTCTACCGGCTGGCGTCGCGAGAGCCGATGAGCTGCGGCGATGCTGCTGCTGGCTGTCCTCACTGCGTTCGGCGCCACGATGCTGTTCGGCGGCTTCGTCGCGGCCGCGCGATGTCGCCGATTCACGCGCAGTGCGGTGCCAGCATTGTTGGTCTTGTTGTTGGTGCGGGCCGTGCTCGCCGCACGCGCCGATTGGGAGTGGTGGCTGTTCCCGTGGCAGGGCTACGCGTTCGTGCAGGGCTTCACGGTCTATGCGCTGGCGGCAGCGTTCTTCGGGATTGCGGCGGCGGCGTTGCCCGTGCACTGGAACCGCGTCGTCGTGCTGGTGGTGGGACTGGCTGTGCTCGGCCACGGCGTTCGGCAGCATTCGTGGTTGGCCTGGCCCGAAGTGCACGGCGATGGGCGCGTCGTCGACGCCGATCATCACCTGCGCCAGTCGACGCACTACACGTGCGGTCCTGCAGCTTGCGCCGCGGCGCTGTCGTACTGCGGAGTCACGGTGACGGAACGTTCCATCGCCGCCGCGTGCTTGACGCGCGCGAGCGGTTCGCGGTTGTTCGATCTCTACCGCGGCCTCGTCGTTTCATTGGCCGACTGTCCGTTCGTGGTCTCGATCGAAGACCTCGATGCCGACCAGCTCGCGGCCCACGACCAAATCGTCGTTGCGTCGAACGCGGGCGGCGGCCACGCCCTTTGCGTCGTGAGTCGCGGTGGCGCGCTGGTCGTGCACGACCCGCTGGCTTTGGCTGCGCGAGTCGTCACGCTCGATGGCTTGCGCCACGAGTACCGCGCGCCAGCGATCGTGATCCGCGCCGTCAGCGCACGCACTCGATCGTGATGGCGCACGAACTGGAACGCGTCATGGACAACGCGCGCGTTGGAACTACGCGCCGATGCGCAACCGGCGACCGTTCGTCGCCGTGATGCTGAGCATGCCAAACGCGGGCAGGTCAACCGGCAGCGGCAAACCAAGGAACGTTGTCGCGTCGCAGGCTTTACAAGGTTGCACGTCACGCGAGCAGATTGCCGCTCCATAAACGCTGCAGGAACTGGCGCCACGGCAACACCGTGATGCCGTCGAGCTGCAGCGCTCGTTCACCGGCATAGACCCCGTACATCGCCCGCACCGCCTTGCCGTGCTGCTCGCGGAACTTGCGCAAGCCAGCGTTCCACTTCGCATCCCAGCGATCGACGCTCTTCGCTTCGATCGCAGTGAGCCCCTCGCGTCCCTCGATGACGAAGTCCACTTCCGCACCGTCGTGCGTCCGCCAGTAGCCGACCGGCCATTCGCGTTCGAGGTAGTGCAGGAAGGAGCGCATCTCGTGCAGCAGGAACGTCTCGAACAGGAACCCACGATCGGAGCCGGTGAGCGGCAAGTGCGCCTGCCCGGTCAGCTGGCGCGCGACGCCAGAGTCGAACAGATAGAACTTGGGATGCGCGACCTGCTTCACGCCGGGCTTGTGCTTCCAGGCAGGGAGCCACGACGCCAGCAGCGTGTCGACCAGGATCTGGAAGAACTCCTGCGCCGTCTGCCGGGCGATGCCCGCATCGCGTGCGATGCCCGCGACGTTGGTGGTCTGGCCGTTCATGCGCGCGGCGACTTCGAGGAAGCGGGCGAACGGGCCGATCTGCCGCACCAGCGCTTCGGCCTGGATCTCCTGATGCAGGTAGACCTCGCAGTACGAACTGAGGAATTGCGCCGGCCGGGATCGAGTGACAGCGAGCGGCAACATGCCGTTGGTCAGCACGGCGTCGAGTTCGCGCTGGTCGCCAACTTCGGCCGACACCAGCGGGAACATGTGACGCGTCTCGGCACGGCCGGCCAGCAGGTTGACGCCGCCGCGCCGCAGCTTGCGCGCGCTCGATCCCGACAGCACGAAGCGCTGCTTCTTCTTGCCCATCAGATGCTGCACTTCGTCGAGCAGTGCGGGCACGCGTTGGATCTCGTCGACGACGATCCAAGCGCCGTTCGGTTGCGCGTAGCACTCGGCGCGGAACAGCGAAGGGTCGCGCGACAGCCGCATGCTCTCTGACGACAGCAGCAGGTCGTAGTGCACCGCGTGGGCGAAGTGCTGTTCGATCCACGTCGTCTTGCCGGTGCCGCGGGCGCCGAGCAGGAAGAACGAGACGTCCGGTGGGGGGAGGCGCCGTGTAAACATCGTCGGCGAATTTACCGGAAAAACGCCGCCGATGTTTACAGTCGATTTTGTAGAACGCGGCATCCACCTCGGCCGCGAAGAAGTGACATCGTCCGCCGTGCTTCCATCCGCACTCTGGATGACCTGTCAGGTCCGGAGCATGTTGCCTCCGGGTAGCTCGTGTGCAACCGACGCGGCCAGCGTCCCAACATCGCGGGCGGCACGGTCGTCGGCTGCATGCGAGTTCACACGCTGCCGTCCCACTGCCACGTGTCGTTGCGGATGCCCTGAGTGATCGGCTGCGAGTTCGGCACTTCGCCACCGAACAACACGCAGCGACCGCGCTGCCGATCGAACGCCATCGCCGCGCGCGCTCGGCTGTAGGGATAGATCTGCAGATTCCACGGCCACGGCGGCCACGCACTACATGTCGCCGAGCAGCAGGTCGACACCGTTGGTGGTGAGGAACCCGAACGCATTGAACCCCACCGCCAACGCGAGGCCCTGCGTGTAGACGCGCACACCCACCAAGGCCAGGTTGTTGGGGATCGACAGCGCGTAGGAGAAGGACGGCACACTCGGGATCGCGGTGGCGAACACGTCGAGGGACGCGTACGCGTAGCAGCCAGGCATGCCCAAGGAGCCGAGGTCGATGCCCGGATTGAACTGGGTCGTGCCGAGGATCGTGGCACCCAGCAGACTGTTGGCCGGAACGAGCGTGGTGTCGAGCGAGATCGTGGTGCCTGTCACGGGACGCGCGGCGGCGGCGTGCTGCATCGGCAAGGAGTCCGGAGCACAGACGAACGGCCCGGCGGCCGACAGGTCGACGGTCAGGGGATCGACGGCACCAGCGCCGGGGCTCCAGCCCGCCAAGACTGAGACGGAAGCCGCGCATTGCAGGTAGCGGTACTCGACGTCGCCGTTGGCGGCGGCAACGAGCTGGATGGTGCTCGGGTTGCCGGGCGCGCCGTACTCCTGCACGTTCAGCCAGGTCACGCGAACCTCTTGATTGCTCAGGTCGACATCCACGTGGACCGAGCCGCCGCCCGTGGGCCCTGGATCCTGGTCACCCCACATCGGCGCCCAGCGCGGGGTGCCGCTCAACAGGCCGGCGACGTTGCCGTAGAAGGCCGATGCGTCACTGCCAGGCTGCAGATAGACGAAGCCGTTGGATCCGACCAGGATCTGGTTGGTGGAGCCACCGGGATAGGGGATGGTGAATGGCAGGCTGATCGCATTCGACAGACTGTCGTCCGTCAGCGGCAAGGCGGGCGCTATCGTGGAGATGATGGTCGGGGTGCCGGGTGCATGGCTGACCTGATAGGCATAACCATTGAAGTCGAGCCGCAATGTCGATTGGCTCAGGTCGAAGGCAGTGCCGGTGGTGAAGTGCTCATAGAGCGTCGCGACCCCGATGCCGCAGCTGCTGCCGTAGTTCGTAGCTGAGGCAGCCCCGACGATCGGGCACGCATTCCTGGCAATGCCGTTCGCCGCGGCGCCTCCGATGGAGGTGAAGACGCCGCCCGCAATGTAGTTACCGTTTGGCAGCTTGGCCGCGCAAAAGATTTCATTCTGCAATGGCAGCGATGCCAACGTCGCCCACCCAGTGCCATCCCACTCTATCATTGTTGGGTAGTAAGCAAAGGTACTACCTGTCGCCAATAGATGGCCATTCGGCAGCACCTGATTAGTGGATGGCACTATTGGACACGCCATGGTTGACCAGCTTACACCGTTCCAGGCAGCCATCGTTCCGCCCAGAAGGTTGTTGCCGCCGGCCACAATCGTCCCGCCGGGCAGGACTGCGACGCTGTAGACCGAAGGAGTAAAGAATACGTGGATATTCCCCATCGGCAACCATGAAGAGGTTGCCGAGCTCCATCGGATGATAGAGCTGGCAGCGATGCCGTTGAAGTTCCAGAAGGTGCCACCGATGACCGCGTCGCCATTGGGCAACGCTGCCGCGCAGTATGCAGACTCGTTAGCTGAAGGCGCTCCGATCACGGACCAGGACGCGCCATTCCAAAGTTGGATGTTGTTCGGATTGGCTACAGACACAGCGAGCAAGTTCCCGTTGGTCAGCACCGTCGCGGCTGTCGCACCATAGGAGCCACCGACTCCAGCACCCAACGATGTCCAGGTCGCCCCATCCCAACGAGCGATGTTGTTTGCCGGCACCCCGCCAGCCGTGGTGAAGGTCCCAGCGGCAATGACGTGCCCGTTGGCCTCCAAGGCAAGGGAACCCACCGGACCATCGATGCCACTGCCGAGCGCACTCCAAGCCGAGCCATTCCAACGCGCGATGTTGCTGACTGGCACACCACCGATGCGATCGAAGGCGCCGCCCGCAATCAGGTCACCGTTGGCCAACACCACCATGGCGCTGACACTGGAACTTGCCGTCGAGCTCCCAGTCAGATCGAATCCAAGCCCCGGGATCCACTGGCACTGGGCCACGGCACTGCCGACGCAGGCGGCGGACAGGGCCAAGCCGAACGCGAACCGCCGAAGGGAGGAGAACCGGGGCGCCATCGATGCCACCGGGACGAGAGAGGGAGAGGTCATAGGGATCCGTGAGAAGAGGTCACGCGGCCGCACTGCGGTCGCGCCCCCCCGGATGCCGCCTCGCGGCCCCTTCCTTACCACTCGCCCCGGAAAATCACACAACCCGCCCCCACACCGGTAAGGACTTCGCCGCGCGACGCACCCGGAGCGACCATGCCGCTCACCCTCACACCCGCCACCCGCAGGCAGACCCGGCCGCTGTCGTGGACCGACCGCCTGCCCCAGGCTCCCGTCCCCTGCAGCGGCGTGCTACCTTCTCCGCTCGTCAGCCGCCTGCCCCGGCGGCTCGCCTCGATGCCGGGAGATCCAAGCCATTTTTCGACGCGTTGGAGCGTCATTGCCCGCCTGCATGGCGACCAACCCGACGAAAGCTGGGATTGGTTCATCCGCCGCTACCAGGGTTATGTCGCCGCCGTGCTCGGACACCTCGGCCTGCGCCCAGCCGACGCCGCAGCCGCGACCGAAGAGTTCTGGAGCTACCTCTACCGCAGCCGCGCCGTCGAGCGCGCCGACCGCAACGGCCGCTTCCGTTCGTTCCTGTCGGGAGTGCTGCGCAACTACGCGAAGAGCTGGCGCCGCGATCAGGCCCCGCGCGAGCGCACCGATGCGGCGACCGACGCGGAGGCCTTGCCCGACCTGCGGCAGGAACAGGATCTCGACCTGTGGGCCGCGCAGATCCTGCATCTGGCCTTGGCCCGTCTCGGCCAGGCCCACGCCGACGACGAGCGCGCGCTGCGCTGGTTCTATGGCCTGCCGGACGCCATCGGCGGCGAGGCCAGCCCGCGTCTGCGCGCGACCGAGATCGCGCAGCGCCTCGGCTGTACGGCGAACGCGATGCACCAGACCCTGTTTCGCGCGCGGAACCGCCTGCGCGAGTGCCTCGAGCAGGAAGTCGCGACGACGGTCGGCAGTTCTCCGGAGCTGCGCGAAGAACTGCTGTTGCTGCTGGGCGCCGTCGAACGCAGCCGCCCCGGCCTCGTCGAAGTGCCGGGGGGCGGCGCATGAACGCGCCAGAGCCGGATCCCACCCAGGCGCTGCCGACCCTGCCGGAGGCCGTGCACGACGAACTGCTGGCGATCCTGTTCGGCGATCCGCGCGAACGTGATGCCGGACTGCAGCGCCTGCTGGCGCGCCCGGGCGTCGATGCAGCAGCGGTGCGCGCGCATGTTGCTCTCCACACGGCGCACCGGCAAGGCCGTGGGTGCGCCCAAACCCGAGATCCCCGGCTATCGCCTGGGCCGTCAGCTCGGCGAGGGCGGCATGGGCAGCGTGTTCGAGGCGGAACAGGTGGTGCCCCTGCAACGCCGCGTCGCCATCAAGGTCATCAAGTTCGGCATCAGCGGTCGCGAAGTGGCAGACCGCTTCGCGCGCGAACGGCAAGCGCTCGCCGTGATGGACCACGATGCGATCGCGAAGATCTACGACTGCGGCACCACGGCCACCGGCGAACCGTTCTTCGCGATGGAGTATGTCGAAGGCCAGCCGCTCGACGTCTACACCGACAGCCGCCGTTTGCCGCTGCGGGCCCGCATCGAGCTGTTCTTGCAGGTCTGCCGCGGCGTGCAGCACGCGCACCAGAAGGGCGTCATCCATCGCGACCTGAAGCCCGGCAACGTGTTGGTGGGCGAACGTGATGGCGCGCCGTTCGCCAAGGTAATCGACTTCGGCATCGCGCGCGCGATCGTGCGCGACCGCAGCGATCGCCTGCAGACCGAGCTCGGCCAGATGGTCGGCACGCCGGAGTACATGTCGCCCGAGCAGGCGGATGGCGACGACGACCACATCGACACCCGCACCGATGTCTTCTCGCTCGGTGCGGTGCTGTACGAACTGCTGTGCGGAGCCCTGCCGTTCAGCCCCGGCCAGCACCGCATCCTGTCGGTGGCCGACCTGCGCGATCGGTTGCACAGCGGGGATATGCCGCGGCCGAGCACGCGCCTGCAGGCGCTCGGCGACCTGGCGAGGGTGTATGCGAACAAGCGCCACGCGACGACCACGAGCTTGCGCCGCGAACTGATCGGCGACCTCGACTGGATCGTGTTGCGGGCGATGGCGAGGGAACCCGAGCGACGTTACCCGTCGGCCATAGCGCTCGCCGACGACCTGCAGCGCTACCTCGAGGGCCTGCCGGTGACCGCAGGACCGCCGAGCACCTGGTACCGGCTGCGCAAGTTCGCGCGCCGCTACCGCGCGGCGCTGGTCGCGATCGGACTCGTGGCGCTGGCCACCGTGGGAGGACTGGTCGGTACGGGTCTGGCACTGGTGCGCGTCGAACAGAGCCAGGCTCGGTTCGATCTGCTGGCGAGCGTCGCGCAGTTGCGCGACGCCAAGTCGGCGACGACGGCCCTGTTCCCGGCTTGGCCGAGCCGCGCCAAGGAGCTTGCGGATTGGCAGACCAACCGGTGGGAACCACTGGAGCGCGCGCGGCCGAAGGTGGAAGCCGCGCTCACGCAGCTGGCGATGGCGACACCACGCCCACGGCAAGCCACCGGCGACGAGTTCCTGCGCGAGGCGCTGACGACGTGGTTGGCCGACATGGCGGCCTTCCAGCCGCAAGCGCACGACGTGCGCGCGAACGGCACCTGGGCGACCGGGTTGGCCGCGATGCAGCAGCAATCCAGTGTGCGCGAACGTTGGCGAGTAGCCCGCGCCGCCATCGCCAAGGCTGATGGCGAAACCGCGAGCCAGCTCTACGCCAGCGTGCCGATCGACCTCCAGCCGCAGGACGGACTGGTGCCGCTGGGCATGAATCCGCGCAGCAAGCTGTGGGAGTTCTACGAGCTGCGCTCCGCGGTCGATCTCGCGGCGAACGTCGACCCGGCCACCGTGCCGCTGCCGGCCTTCGACGCGAACGGGAACATCGCGGTCGGTGCGACGACCGGCATCGTGTTCGTGCTGCTCCCCGGCGGCACCTTCACGTTCGGGGCGCAGAGCGAGGATGCGACCGGACCCAACTACGATGAGCTGATGCCAGCCGGGGGGCGCACGTTCGTGGTCACGCTGACGCCGTTCTTCCTGGCGAGGCACGAGATGACGCAGGGGCAGTGGCAACGCCTCGGCGGCCCGATGCAGCCCTACTACCCAACCGGCACGCAGCACCCGGGCATGGCCAACGCGGTGACGCTGGCGCATCCGATCGAACAGGTGTCGTGGACCGAGTGCGCGGCGCTGCTGGCGCGCCATGGCCTGCAGCTGCCGACCGACACGCAGCTGGAGTACGGCTACCGCGCCGGCACGACGACGCCGTGGTGCTTCGGTCGCTCGATCGACGACCTGCGGGAACGCGTCAACCTGCTCGACACCGCCACCCAGCAGCGGGTCCCCCAATGGCAGGGGCAAGCAGTGCCCTGGGACGATGGCTGCATGGCGCACGCTCCGGCCGGATCGCTACCGGCCAACGACTTCGGCCTGCACGAAGTGCACGGCAACGTGCACGAGTGGTGCCTCGACGGCCACACCAAGACCCCGCAGTTCGCATCGGGCGACGGCCGCCAGATCACCGACGACGACGGCAAGCGCATCTTCCGCGGGGGCTCATTCCTGAGCCCGGCCCAAGCCGTGCGCAGTGCCTGGCGGTTCGCCATGTCCAAGGACTGGCGCAGCCACGATCTCGGTTGCCGCGCCGCGCGCGCGTTGCTGCCGCGCGGCCGCTGATTCCCCGGGATTTCTTCGCCCGTCGCTAAGGAACGGCGCGCGCACGGCACTCAGAGGCGCGGCACTTCGCCGCCTCGTTCGCGCCGACGTGCTGTGCACACCGGCGCACCCTTGAAACCCTCGGCCTCGCGCCCAGATTCCCATGAACTGCTTCGCCTCTGGAACCCTGTTGTCCCTGATGCTCGCCGGCTCGGCCTGCGCGCAGAACCTCTTCCACACCAGCTTCGAAACCGCTGCCTACATCGTCGGCCAGACGATCGACGGCATCGACAACTGGTTCTCGTTCATCTCGCCGGATGCCCCGGAAATCGTCAATGGCAAGAGCACGGCGAGCTCGGGCCGGCAAGCCTTGAGTTGCTGGGGCGGCAGTCCCGACCTGGAGTCGACCCAGGGTCTGCTCGACGGCGCGTGGGCGCAGACCGTGTTGCTCGACCCCGCCCACCCGAACAACCGAGTCGTGCGCGTGCAGTGCGACGTGCGGCTCGATGGCCCGGATACGGGCGTCGGTCCGGCGAACGACCTGCTCAGCGCGAACCTCTATGCTCGCAACGGCGTCGGTGGCTCGGCGTACATGTACATGTCGTCGACCGGCGAGGTGTACTGCTTCGCGGACGGCGTCGGCGGCTCGAACGGCTATGCGTTCTCGACGCCGATCACGCTTGGCCACTACGCCACGCTGACGATCACGCTCGACTACAACTCGCATCTGGCGACGTTCGCAATCGACCACGTGGAGGTCGGCTCTCTGCCGTTCGGCGGCAGCCCGACCGAATACTTCCGCGGCGCGACGCTCGAGTTCGCCGCCCTGGACGACATCACGATCATCGACCCGTCGCTCTACACGGGCTACTGGGACAATCTGCAGATCGCCGCGTTCCCATCCTGCCACTGAGGAGAATCGGCGGAGCACCGGATCGGAGAGTCCGGCTTCGCCAGGGACCGAGCAGCGAGAGTGCTGCTGGAGAAACGGCGAGCAGCGGCACTGGGCACCGCTGAGCGATGGCGTTGCCGGGGCGCCGATCACTTGCCCGGAAACGTTCCCGCAACGCTGCCGATCCGACCGGGGGCGTGCAGGTCCACCGACACGTGCCACGTGCTGCTCGGCGGTGCTTCGGGCAAGGTGACGATCGCTTCGCCCGTTTGGTCGATGGCGACGTCAGGCATCCAGCATCGCGCGAGGACCACGCAGGGTGCCTTCGTCGCCGACGGTGTGCCATCGCGCAACGGCGGCATCCCGATCTCTCGCGCGGGCTTGGCTGGTGGCAGTTTGCTGAAGGCGTCGCGATCGCGGAGCAAGTCATAGCTCAACCGTTCGCAACCTCGCCGGGCCACGATGAGCACGTCTTGCCACGTGTGCCCCATGGGATGTCTGCGCCCTTCCCGCGGTTCTGCCTGCTGCCATGCCCACGTCCCCAGGACGGCGACGGCCAACGTGCCGGCCAGCAGCTGCCAGCCAACAGCCACCGGCCGACGACAGGCAGCACCGAGTAAGCGAACGAGCCAAGCTGCGGTTTCGCCGACGATCCACAGCCAGATCACGACCAGACCGATACACGACACCATCACCGCCCAAGGGAACGACTGCCGCGCAAGGTCTTGGAGTTGCCGCGCCGTGGTGCTTTTGTCGGTGCGAGCATGCACCGCGCTCGGCAGTTCCTCGTCTCGCCATGGCACCTCGGCGAGGTGACGATCGATCGAGGCCAGCTTTGCGGAACGTTCCATCGCGGCGGCGGCCAAGTTCCATTGCTCGCCGAGCACCTCGGCGGCAAGACTGGACGTCGGCGCCTCGGCCCGATCGTCAGCGGCGGTGGCGATGGCCACGACACCGGCCACACACGGCATGAGCATGCCGTGTTCGTCGCGAGTGCTGATGAGCAGGCACTGCTCGCCATTGGCCCCGAGGAGGCCGCGTAGTTCCGGCACCAGACGCTGAGTCGGCAAACGCAGCACCCGTCGCCATGCCAGCGGCACGCCATCGCCATACGCCACCAAGTGCAAGACGCCGACCAACATCGGCGGCAGCGGCACATCAACCCGACCGCCGACGCCCGGCACCTCGACCCACGCGACTCGCATCCCCGCACGGAAGACGGCCAGATGAGTGCGCGACGACTCCGTGAACACTTCGCAGCGCAGGTCCGCGGCCGCAGGCACGACGCCATCGAGACAGTGAAGGCGCACCGCCGGAGCGACCGGCGGCGTGAGCAGGGGGCTCTCGCTGGCGGCGTTAGGGATCGCCGTTGAGGTCGCTGCCGGCGCCCCGACGTGCAACGTGCATCCCGTGGCTGGCAAGCGTTCCTCGTCGGCATAGAGCTCGATCGCATACGACCCGGAAGGCCACTCTGCGGTGATGGTCGCGCGTGCGGACAGGACCCCGTTCGCCAAGTCCTCACCATGCACAAGAAACGCGGGGCCACTCGACATTCCATGCAACCGCGCCACGACGCGCAGGCCTGCGGGTGGCCGCCGTGGCTGCAACGTGAGAAGGTCGAGGACGACGAGCCGCGCCTGCACCACGTCACCCACGCTCGCGTACTGGCGATCCAGTGCCACGTGCGCCCAGGGCAACGCGAGTGGGCGTTGCATTGGCAAGCGCAACGAGGACTCGGCGTTGGGCCCCAGCGCCTGCAGTTCGACCGCTTGCACGGATTTGGCGTTCGCGATCTGGATTCTGGCCTCGCCAACACACTCAGTCGTTCCTGCCGCCATCGTGCTGCCGTCGAGCCCTACCGTCCGCCACCGCAATTCCGTCGGCAACGTGCCACCGCCCAACCCTGCCGTCAGTACGCGCACTGTGGTCGTCGCATCAGGTTCCCACGGCCGCTGCGCCAACGCGTCGATCTCGATCCCATCGCGCCACAATCGCTGCCGCGCGACCATGCAGATGTTGGCGAAGATCACGACAGCCAAGGTCGAGTACAGCGCCGCGCGCACAACCAGCGTGCAGCGGGCAAGGGGCCGCGCCCACGAGAACGAACGCCGCGACGACGCTTGGCGCGCATGCTGACGCCACCGCAAGAGCAACTGCAGCGGCGCCGCGAGGGCAATCCAGATCACCGGCACCCAGCAGAGCATTGTCGCCGCGGGACTTGGCAGCCCTTCGAGGCAGCGCCGCAGCGGCGAGGAGCACTCGACCGCGGCGTAGGCTGCGACCCCGAGCAACACCGCCATCGCCACGTCTTCGAGCACGCGGCCATACACGGACACGCGCAGGCACAGCACGCCAGCAGCGACGAGAACCAGAATGAGTTCGTCAGCAAAGAGCATGGGAGCGGAATGCGTGCGCAACGGCACGTGGGCCCGACGGGTTCAATCGGAACCGACCGGAACTCCCACTCACCCAGTCGCGCAGACGGGCACCACGTAGGGCCCTTCCGGCACGATCGCGACCCGGCGGTCGCCGCTCTGCGCGACGCTTGCCGCCACCGCCGCGGCGACGGACTCGGTGCGGCTGACGCCGGTCAGCGCCAGCGCTGCCGCATCGAGGCCGGTCGTATAGAGCTGCACCTGGCCCGCGCGCATCGGCTTGACCTGCATCTGGGTCTGCCACTCGTCGATGTCGGCGAAGCGCTTGGGCTCGAGGGTGCGCACGAACGCGGCCGGACCGAGCGCCACCAACTGCTGCTGCGCCGCGGCGAAGTGGCGTGAGCCGAGCCCTTCTTCGCACGCGGACGCGATGACCAGCGTGCCGCCCGCGACCAGGATGCCGAGCGGCGACACCATGCCCTTCACGGTCTGGTAGTAGGTCTTGTCGAGTGGATAGCCGGCGGCGCTGGTGACCACGGTCTGGAAGCGATGCGGCAGCACCACGCGCGCACTTCGCTCGGTCACCGCTACCGCTCCGAGATGGCTCGCGATCAGTTCGCCGGCGTTGACGAACGCCAACCGGCGGTGCTCGTCGAGCACGGTGTTGACGCCGAACACCGGGCCCAGCAGCTGCGCGATCGCCAGCTGCTCGCGGTGCAGCGGGTTGCCGTCGAGCACGAGGTTGTCGGCGCGCGGATCCGCCATGAAGCGGTGCGAATGGAACGTGGTGATGGTGTCGCGGTGGGCGATGCCCGGCGCGATGACCTTGCGGCCGCCGGAGTAACCGGCCATGAAGTGCGGCTCGACGAGGCCGGTGACGATCTTGACGGCGGCGCGCGTGAAGCGGCGGTCGAGCTTGATCGGCGTGCCGTGCGGCGTGCTGCCGAGGTCGTCGTGCGCGTCGTCGTCGTTGGCGTCGTGGTTCTCGACGGCGACGTGCGCGAGCACCCAAGGATCGCCGACCAGTTCTGCGAGTTCGGCGCCGAGGTTGGGCCGGTGCATGCCGGTCGCGACCAGCACGGTGATGCGATCGTGCGCGATGCCTGACGCCGCCAGCGCTTCGATCAATGGCCGCAGCAGCAGGCCGTTGGGCACCGGGCGGGTGATGTCGCAGATCAAGATGCAGGCGCTGTTGCGACCGCGCGCGAACTGCGTGAGCGGCGGCAAGCCGGTCGGCGCCGCGAGGGCAGCGCGCACCGCCGCCGCGGGGGCTGGCAACAGCGGCATGCTCGGTTTGCGCACGACGGTGACCTGCAGATCGTCCGGCAAGTCGACCGGCAGCGTGCCGCGGCCGTAGTTCAGTTCGATGCGCACGGCGCGATCAGCCGTGCACTTGTTCGACGGCGTCGTGGCAGCGCGCGCATTGCTGCGGCTGCAGCGTCTTGCCGAGTTGCTGGACGCCCGCGGCATCGCCGGCGGCTGCCTTCGCGGCGAACGCGCGAAACGCGTCCTCGGCCTCGTGCGCGAACTTGCCGAAGTTCGGCACTTCCTTGTCCTCCCACGGGTCGTAGGCGAGCTTCATCACGGCGGCGACCCGTTCGGCGGCGGCGGCCACCGACTTCAGGTCGGCGGTCGCGCCGGGTTCGAGCGCCTTCTCGATCAACTTGAAGTCGTCCTCGATGCCCTTCATCGCGGACTTCAGGTTCTTCGGGGCTGGGGCTGTGGTGGCGGCGGTGGCGAGGGATTCGGTCGCGAGCGACGTGACCGCGGGTGCCGCCGGTACAGCCAGTGTAGTGGGTGCAGCCGGTGCGGAGGGACTGGGCGGCGCTTGGAGGTTTGGCGCGTCCGCGGTGGCGGTGCACGCGGCGATCAGGGCGGCGTAGGCGAGGACAACGACGATTCTGGGATTGCGCATGGATGGTGTGGGGATCAGCGCGGCGACTTTAGCAATCCGGGTGAGCGCAGCCAGGATCCCTAACCACCGAGCCAGGTCCGGGCTTGAGGTCGTGCCTCGCCCGGGTGTGTGACGTTGCCGCTCAGCCTGCCTAGATTGGTCCGTTAGCAACCCCACGCCACCGTGCTTCGTTCCCCTTCCTTCTGGCTCGTCGTGATCGCGCTGCTCTTGGTCGCAGCGTGGCTCTGGTTGCCGTTCGGTCTCGAAGCGGCGCCCGCGCCCACGACCACCGCGTCGTCGTCACCGGCTGCCGTGGGGGTGGTGGCGCCGATGTCACTCGCGAACGAGCCGACGGCGACATGGCCTTCGCAACGAACGGCGCCTTGTCGAGCACGGATGGACGGCCTTGCATAGGCGGTTTATCCGGATAAGCGGCCCTCGTCCCTTCGCCGTGATCCTGAACGCTAGAGTCCGCAACCAATGTTTTGCCGCGGCGTGTTCCTGTCGATCCTGCTCGCCACTCCCCTGGCGTGCCAACGCGAACCCGTGCGCGTCGGCAGCGGCCCCGCACTGCGGCAAGCGCTGGCGCAGGCGACGCCGGGCACGACGATCCTGATGGCTCCCGGCGACTACACGGGCTTCGCCGTCGCGAACGTGCTCGGCACCGCGAGCGCTCCCATCACCGTGCGCGCTGAAGACGCGACGAAGCCGCCGCACTTCACCAGCAGCATCCAGCTGAGCGACGTCGAGCACTTCGAACTCGACGGCCTGTTGCTGACCGACTGCGAAGGCAACGGTCTCAACATCGACGATGGCGGCACGTTCGCGACCCCATCGCACCACGTCGTGCTGCGCCACGTCACCGTGCGCGACATCGGCGGTCGCGGCAATCACGACGGCATCAAGCTGTCCGGCGTCGACGACTTCCAGGTTCTCGATTGCACGATCGAACGGTGGGGCCGCAACGGCTCGGCGATCGACATGGTCGGCTGCCATCGCGGTGTGCTCGAGCACTGCACGTTGCGCGACCGCGAAGAGGGCAGCGCCGCCAACGGTGTGCAGATGAAGGGTGGCACCCGCGACGTCACCGTGCGCCGTTGCCGCTTCGAACACGCGGGCGAACGCGCCGTGCAACTCGGCGGCTCGACCGGCCGCGACTACTTCCGCCCAGCCCCGCAAGGATTCGAAGCGAAGGACTTGGTCATCGAGGGCTGCACGTTCCTCGGCTCGCTGGCGCCGATCGCGTTCGTTGGCAGCGATGGCGCGATCGTGCGCTTCAACACGATCTACCTGCCGCGTAAGTGGGTACTGCGCATCCTGCAGGAGACCCGCGATGCGGACTTCGCGCCGTGCCGCAACGGTTCGTTCACCGACAATCTGATCGTGCAGCGTGGCCTCGACGACGTGGTCAACATTGGCCCGGACACCGCGCCGAGCACCTTCGACTTCGCTCGCAACTATTGGTTTCGCAGCGATGCACCGGCGCGCAGCCTGCCGCGCTTGCCGGTCGCCGAGTTGGAACCGCGGGGCGGCGATGATCCGGGTTGCCTCGATGCGGCGGGCGGTGATCTGCGACTTCGCGCCGATAGCTTGGCGCGCCGCCACGGCGCCGAAGCGCTGCCAAAGCGCGACGCGGCTTCGCGCAAGTGACGTGCGACTCGCAGGTCGCAGCTCGCCGCGCTACGTCTGCTGCGCGGGTTCGCCGCCTTCCGGCCGCAGCAAGCGACTCAGCCAGGCGCGCGCGAGCGCCCAGTTTTCCTTCGCGGTCGTCAGCGACTGCTGCAGCACCGGCGCCACTTCGCGCACCGACAGACCGCTGAACAGGCGTAACTCGGCGAAGCGCGCCAGCTCGGGGTTGATCGCCTGCAGCTTCGTCAGCGCCTCGTCGAGGTCGAGCAGCGTCTCGTCCTGGATTGGCAGCGCGATCGCGCCTTCGTCGAACTCAACGCGTTGGCGGGCACCTCCGCGCTTTTCGGCGGCGCGACCGCGCGCGTGCTGGATCAGGATGCGGCGCATCGCGTTGGCGGCGAGGCCGAGGAAGCGCGCCTTCGCTTCCTGATCGGTGCCGGCAGCGAGTTGGCTCTCATCGATCAGGCGCAGGTAGGTCTCGTGCACCAGCGCCGTCGGTTGCAGCGTGTGGTTTGGTCGTTCACGGCGCAGCAGGTTGCGGGCGATGCGACGCAGTTCTTCGTACAGCAGCGGCGACAGCGCGGCGGTCGCTTGCTCCTCCCCGGCGCACGCGCGCGCGAGCAGGAAGGTCGTTGCATGCCGGTCATGGTCCATCGGACTCGAACAGATCTCGCTGCTCGCGAAAGCGGCCGCTGCGAAACCGCTGCCAGCCCGCCATGAGTTCTGGAATCGGCATGCCGCGCTTGTATGCACCATGTCGGGTTGCGCAAGTGCGCGAGACTGTGTCGGTGTCCGGTGGCGCGCGCTGGCGCCGGAGCAAACTGCGAGGTCCTGGCCCGTGCCAGCCGCGCGATCAAGCTGCTGCTCCGTTCTTGCTTGACGAGACGCGACCGCCTCTCGACCATCGCCCTCCCGCGCCGAGCCGATTCCCGGCCATCGATACAGGTCGCCAAGCGCCGGCGACCTTCCTGCTGCCGCCATGAACGACGCCAAGCCACACGTCCGATCGCCGCTCGTCGGTGTGATCATGGGTTCGCGTTCCGACTGGGAGACGATGCGGCACTGCAGTGCCACACTCGACGAACTCGGCGTGCCTCACGAGTGCCAGGTCGTCTCGGCGCACCGCACCCCGGACTGGCTGATGGAGTATGCCGGCACGGCCGAAGCGCGCGGCCTGCAGGTGCTGATCGCCGGCGCTGGCGGCGCCGCGCACCTGCCGGGCATGGCGGCGAGCAAGACGGTGCTGCCGGTGCTCGGCGTGCCGATCGAGGTGGGCGCCCTGCGCGGCATGGACGCACTGCTGTCCATCGTGCAGATGCCGGGTGGCGTGCCGGTCGGGACGTTGGCGGTCGGCAAGCCGGGCGCGATCAACGCGGCCCTGCTGGCGACGTCGATTCTCGGCGTGCACCATCCCGAGCTGCGCGCCGTGCTCGCCGCGCGCAGGGCGCGCATTACCGCCGAAGTGCTGGCCGCTCGCGATCCACGTGTGGAGCCGCGCTGATGGTGGTCGGCATCCTCGGCGGTGGGCAGCTGGCGCGCATGCTGGCGCTTGCGGGCCTGCCGCTCGGCCTGCGCTGCCGCTGCCTCGACCCCGCTCCGGATGCCGTCGCGGGCCATGCCAGCGAACTGGTCGTCGGCGCCTACGACGACCCCGCAGCGCTGCAGCGGCTCGTGCGCGGTGTGCGCCTCGTGACCTTCGAGTTCGAGAACGTGCCGCTGGCCGCAACCGAGTGGCTGCAGCAGCACGTGGTGGTGGCGCCGACGCCGAAGGCGCTTGCGATCGGCCAGGACCGCGTGCTCGAGAAGACGCTGTTCCGCTCGCTCGGCATGAGCGTGCCCGAGTTTCGCGCCGCCGACACGCTCGATGAACTGCGCGCCGCAGTCGCGGCCGTTGGCGCGCCCTGCATCGTCAAGACGCGCCGTCTCGGCTACGACGGCCGCGGCCAGGTGCGCTTGCAGCCGGGCCCCGAGCTGCCCACCGCGATCGATGCGGCGTTCGCCGAGCTGCGTCCCGCGGCCCCCGGCGGGCTGATCGTCGAACGCTTCGTGCCGTTCGACCGCGAACTGTCGGTGCTCGCTGCGCGCGGCCAGGACGGCCGCATGGCCGTCTATCCGTTGGTCGAGAACGTGCACCGCGGCGGCATCCTGCGCCGCAGCCGCGCGCCGGCGCCCGATCTCGACCCCGCGATCGAGACGAGCGCTACGCAGTTCGTGCAAGAGCTGCTCGAGCACCTCGGCTACGTCGGCGTACTGGCGGTCGAGTTGTTCGAGGTCGGCGGCAAGTTGCTGGCGAACGAGATGGCGCCGCGGGTGCACAACTCGGGGCATTGGACGATCGAGGGCTCGGTCTGCTCGCAGTTCGAGAATCACCTGCGCGCGGTGCTGGGGCTGCCGCTCGGCAGCACGGCGATGGCGGGCGGTGGGGTGGCGACGATGTTCAACCTGATCGGCGAGTTGCCCGCGCGTCGGGACCTGCTGGCGTTGCCCGGTGTGCATGTGCATGCCTACGGCAAGGCGCCGCGTGCCGGTCGCAAACTCGGTCATGCGACGATCGTCGGCGACGACCGGGCGACGGTCGACACCGTCGCCGCCGCCGTCGAGGCGTTGCCGCCGACGGAGACGGGCGGCTGGTCGTTCGCCGGCTGAAATGCCGCGAGCGGCTGGCGCGCTCAGGTCGCAGCGCGGCGCAAACGATCGCGCAGCGCGGCCCAGGCCGGCGTGTCGGGCAGCGGCTCGACGAGGATGCGCGCGCAGCCGAGTTCGTCGAACGTGTGCAGCGCGGCATAGAGCAACCGCGCGTAGTCGCGGGGATCGTCGGGCAGCTCGAGCAGATGATCGATGCCCGGAATCTCGCCGCTGCCGCGCAACAACGCACCAATGGGGCGCGGGCCGGTGCGCGCGCTCGCCGACATCTGCGCGCGCGCCATCAGTTCGGTCGTCGCCGTTGGCGAGTAGTGCCGCGCGGCAAGGCCGGGCGAGGAGCGGGCCTCGTGCTCGGTCAACGATGGGGCGCGATCGAGCGGTCCGGTGATCGCTTCGATCGCACCGGCATCGAGTCCGCCGGGACGCAGCAGCCGCGGTCGTGCCCCGGTCAGGTCGATCACCGTCGACTCGATCCCCACCGTGGTCGGCCCACCGTCGAGCAACCACGCGACCGCACCAAGCCCCAGGGATCGTTCGACGTGCGCCGCCGTGGTTGGCGAGACGCCCTGATAGCGGTTGGCACTCGGCGCGGCGATCGGGAGCCCGGCGGCAAGCAGCAGCGCACGCGCCACCGGATGGGCCGGTGCCCGCAGGGCCACGCTCGGCAGCCCGGCGGTGACCAGATCCGGCACGATCTCGCGTTTGGGCACGACCAGCGTCAGTGGCCCGGGCCAGAACGCTGCCGTCAGTACGTCCGCGAGCGGCGGCCAGGTGTGGGCCAGCGCGCGCGCCGCCGCCGCATCGAGCACGTGCACGATCAGCGGATGGTGGCTCGGCCGACGCTTGGCCGCGTAGATGCGCGCGACCGCCCGTTCGTCGAGGGCCGTGGCGCCAACGCCATAGACCGTCTCGGTCGGGAACGCGACCAGCTCGCCGGCGCGCAGTGCTGCAGCCGCGGGCGCAATCGCGGTTGGGTTGGGGTGCACAGGATCGACGCGGAGGATTGGCAAGGGGGGGCGAGCCTAGCCAGTTCCGGCCCGCAGTGCCGAACGAACCGCCGCGATCACGTCGCCGACGTTGGCATCGCTGAGCTTGGCTGACAGCGGGATCAACAGCGTGCGTTCGCCGATCGTCTGCGCGTTGGGGTAGTCCTCGGGCTTCCAGCCGAAGCGTTCGCTCGGCGTCATCGCCGCGAAGATCGCATCGATCCTGGTGCGCACTGTCGGATGGGTGTCGTCGATCACGCCGCCGCCGCGCCGACTCTTGCGAGTCAGCGCGGCCGTTCTGCTTTCTGGCGGCATGGGTGAAACCTGCGTTCGTTCCTGATCACGAACACCCGGACGGATCGAGGCTGGTGCAGTTTTGGCGCTCGCTCGCGTCCGGCTTGGGTAGCCTCTGTGCCGTGCCCGACGAAGACACGAGCGCCGGCAAGCTGTTCGACGACGCCACGCACGGCGACCGCAATGCCCTCGATCAGCTCCTGCTGAGCTACCTGCCGCAATTGCACGCCTTCGTGCACGCGCGGCTCGGGCCGGGCCTGCGCGCTCGCGAGTCGAGTCTCGACGTCGTGCAATCCGTCTGCCGGCAACTGCTGGCGGCGCGCAGCAGCTTCGATTTCCGCGGCGAAGACCGGTTCCGCGCGTGGCTGTTCACCGCCGCGCTCAACAAGGTGCGCGAGAAGCACCGGCGTCTGCACGGTGAAAAGCGCGACGTGGCGCGTGAGCAGGAGGGGCCGCTTGGCGACTCCCTCGCCGCCGCCGTGCATCTGCTGACGCCGAGTCAGGAAGCGATCGGCAACGAGACGGCGGTCGCCGTCAGTGCCGCGATGGCAGCTCTCACGGAAGAGCATCGGGAAGTGATCACGCTGGCGCGGCTCGTGCGCCTGCCGCACCGCGTCATTGCCGAGGTGCTGTCGCGCAGCGAGGAGGCGACGCGCCAGATGTTGGCGCGCGCGATGGTGCGGCTGGTGCGCGAACTGCGCCAGCGTGGCGTCGACGTCGAACGCTGGAACCTGCAATGACGCCGGGCGACGAACTGCCGGAAGAGCTGGCCGATCGTGCCGCCGAGCAGTTGCTGGGGGCGCTCGTTGCCGATCGCGCCGCGGTGCTCGCCGCGTTGGTCGCGGCCCATCCCCATTACACCACTGGCCTGCAGCGGCTGGCGGCCGATCTCGGCGGCGCCGAACGCCTGCTCGACGGCACCTATCCGGACCCCGTGGCCGAGACGGCGACGCACATCGGCGGCCACCGGGTGATTCGTCGCCTCGGCGAGGGCGCGTTCGGCATCGTCTTCCTGTGTGCGCAGCAACAGCCGGTCGTGCGCCAGGTCGCTATCAAAGTGCTGCGGCCAGGTGCCGGCGACGAACGCACGCTGCGCCGCTTCGCCGCCGAACGGCAGCTGCTGGCCGCGCTGAACCACCCAGCGATCACGCAGGTGTTCGATGCCGGCGTGATGCCCGATGGGCGGCCGTTCTTCGTCATGGAGTACGTCGATGGCATGGCGATCCGCAGCTACTGCGAGGAACGGGCCCTGTCTTGCCGCGACCGCCTGCGCCTGTTCGTCGACCTGTGCCGCGGCGTCGCCCACGCCCACACGCGCGGCATCGTGCACCGGGACCTGAAGCCGGCCAACGTGTTGGTGGTCGACGCCGAGACTGGCCCGCTGTGCAAGATCATCGACTTCGGCATCGCCAAGGCGTTGTTCGCGTCGGCGGGCGACGAAGCACCGCGCACCGATGCCGGCCGCGTGATCGGCACGCCGGGCTACATGAGCCCCGAGCAGGCTTCCGGCCGTGTGGGCGCAGTCGACGAACGCGCCGATGTGTTCGCGTTAGGCGTCATGCTCTACGAACTGCTCACCGGCGAGATGCCGTGGGCGCAGGGTGCGGCGGCGACCGACACCGAACCGGTGCGGCCCAGTGCACGGGTCACCACCTCGACGAGTGTTGCCGTGAGTGAGCCACCGGCGGGCCGGCGCAAGCTCGCCGCGGAACTGCGCGGCGATCTCGACTGGATCACGCTGCGCGCGCTCGCCCGCGAACGCGATGAGCGTTACCCCACGGTCACGGCGCTGGCCGCCGACATCGAACGCCACCTGCGCGGCGAGCCGGTCTCGGTCGGGCCGCCATCGACCACCTACCGGTTGCGCAAGTTCGTGCGGCGCAATCGGTCCCTGGTTGCGATCAGCAGTGCGGCGGTGGTGGTACTGGGCATCGGCCTCGTCGTGGCGCTGGCGTATGGCCGCGCGGCTCGAGAGTCCGTCGCCGATGCCGCGGCGATGGTCGCACGGCTGCTCGTGCGTGCAAACGATGAACGGCTGGTCGAGGCCCCGCAGGGTGACAGCGCGCGCCAGGCCCTGCTGCAGGATGCATTGGCCGCCTACGACCACTTCCTGGAGGACCGACCGACCGACCCTGCACTGCGCGAAGGTCGCTGCCGATCGCTGCTGGCGATCTCGCAGGTGCACTGGTTGCTCGGCGAACCGACTCGCGCGGGCCGCGCCGCTGACGCCGCCACGAGCGAGGCCGAGGCGCTGCTCGCGGCTGCACCCGGCAGTGTCCCGTACCGTGCGTTGCTCGGGGAATGCCTTCGCCGGCAGGGCAGCGCGTTCGTGCAGGTCGCCAACCACGAGCAAGCCCAACCCAAGTTCGCCGCCGCCGTGACGCACCTTGAGGCCTGCGCCGCGGCGATGCCGACTGCCTATGGACGTTCGCATGCGGCCGCCTTGCGCGAGGCCGCTGAGACCCTGCCGCCAGAACGCGCAGAGCTTCGGCTCGCCGGGCTGCGCGAGAGCTTGCGCGTGCTCGAGGCGCTGCGCGCCGTCGAGCCGAAGATCGCTGGACTGGGTGGCGATCTCGTGGACACGGCCTGTGAGCTTGCGGAGCAGTTGCGCTTCGCGAGCAAGTTCGACGAGGCCTACGCCATCCTGACGCAGGCGAAGGTCGATCTGCGAGACGTCACCTCGCAGCGGCTCGGTCGGAAGTACCGGGTTGCCAGCCTGCAGGGCAGTGTCGCGTGGGACACGCGCCAGCAGCCTGGTCGCCGCGAAGAGGCGCTCGCTCACAAGCAGAGTGCCGTCGAAGCTGCCACTGCCTGGCACGGCGAGCAGCCGCAACGGCTCGTGCCGCAGGTCAAGCTGAGCGTGGCGTTGCGCGATCTGGGCCACGTGCAGCACTTCTTCGACGACTTCAACGCCTCGTCGACTTCGTATCGTCGTGCGATCGAGCGCGCGGACGCGATGGTCAAGCAGTTCCCGGACAACCCGGCCCGACTCGTTGGTCTCTGCGCGGTGCTCGTGGATTTCGCGCTCACGCTCTCCGATCGGTTCCGCCAGAGCGACCTCGACGAAGCCTCGGCCTGCGCCGCTCGGGCGACCGCCACCAACGACCTGATTCCAGCCACCGCCCAGGCCGGACGCAGGCCGCGTTGGCAGCTGCTGGGAATGCAAGCAGTGATCGAGAGTGCCCGCGTGCACGGGGACGTCGATCGCATCTGGCCGGAGGTAGAACGCGCGCTGCCAAGCGACCCGCCGCCCCTGGCGCCCGGCGACCAGGATGCCTTGGTCGGGGCGTTCAGCGGACTCGCGCGATGGCACCTCGGTTGCGGCAGAACGGACCATGCTGCCGGGTGGCTGACGCGGGCGCGCGACCTCATCAAGACCAACCCGCCCGTGCTCAACAAGCGGGCGGTCGAAGTCGGGTGGCTCGAGGCGCAGTTGGCGGCTGCAGGCGGCGACCACGCGTCGGCGGCGGCCGCGGCAGATCGCATCCTCGCGGCGCGTTCGACCTGGTACGCGACCCGACGTGCAGCGGACTGCCTGCATCTGGCCTGGCGGGGCGAGGGTGTGGCGGCGAGATCTGTCGGCATCGGCTACCGCGACCGCGCGGTCGGACTCTACGAACGGGTGATCCGCAGTGTGGTCGAGGACGTCAACAAGGACCCCACCGACCCGTGGTACGTCCTGCCCTGGGGCTTTGCCACCGTGCGCACCGCGGAGCTGGCGGCCGCGGCCGGCAACCCAGCGAAGGCCATCGAGTTGCTGGCGGCGGCCCTGCCGCGGCTCGAAGCGGTGCGCGCCGTCGCGCATGCCGACCAGTGGGAGGAGTCCATCGTCCGCGATGGGCGGGAGCTGCAGGTCAGGCTCATCGGCGGCAGCGCGGGCCGTTGATCGGCGAACGGTGACCTGCGACGACGCCTGCGAGTCAGCGCGGCGACGGCCTGTAAGCGCATCACACGGCAGCAGGAAGCACACGTGCGCTACCATCGCCCCATGCTCAGCGTCGACCAATTGCTCACCAACAACCGCGCTTGGCGCGACCAGACGGAACGGGAACGGCCGGGGTTCTTCCAGTCGCTCGCCAGCCAGCAGCAACCACGCTTCTGCTGGATTGGCTGCGCCGACAGCCGCGTGCCCGCCAACCAGATCATCGGCCTCGATCCCGGCCAGGTGTTCGTGCATCGCAACGTCGCCAACCTGGTCGTGCACACCGACCTGAACTGCCTCGCGGTGCTCGACTACGCCGTCAACGTGCTCGGCATTCAGGACGTCATCGTCTGCGGCCACTACGGGTGCGGTGGCGTCGCCGCCGCCCTGCAGCCGGGCAGTGGCCGCGTGGTCGACCATTGGATCCGCCATGTGCGCGACATCGCCAAGTTCTATCGCAACGAGATCGAGCGCGAGCTAACGCCGACGGCCCAGATCCGACGGCTGTGCGAATTGAACGTCGCCACGCAGGTCGTGCACGTGCGCGAGTCGCCGGTGCTGCAGACCACCGGTGGCCGCGAGGTGCGCGTGCATGGCTGGATCTACGACGTCGCCGACGGGCTGTTGCGCGACCTCACGCCCACGGTCGACGCGGTGCGCGCGATCGAGCCGGCCCGCCGCATGCCACCGTGCTGAGCAGACACAAGCTGAGCCTCGACAGCGCCTGAACGTCGATGCTGCCATTCGCCGCGCGCTGATTGCCTTTCGTTGCGAGACATCAGCGAGCGCGCGACCTGCATCTGGGCCGCGAACTCGGCGTTCTCCGCCGTGTGCTCGCCTAGCTGGCCCTACTTGCCGCGGCCGCGCACCACCGCCAGCACTTCGCTGACGCCGCCTTGTTCGCCATGCCGGCGCACATGCTCTTCGAGCGTCTCGCGCAGCGACAGTCCCATCGGCGACAGTCCGTCGCTGCTAGCACCGCGCCGCAGCAGCAGCAACGCCGCCGACCAGTTCCAGGTGTTCACCGCGCTCCAGACGGCACCGCGGCCATCGCGCTCGGTGGCCTGCAGATCGGCACCGCGGTCGATCAGCAGCGCCAGCACCTTCGTGTCAACGGTCGCCCCGGTCGCCGCGAACCATGCCGGCGAACCGAACGCGTTGGCGGCATTCGCATCGGCGCCGGCGTCCAGCAGCAGCTGCGTCGGCGCCAGTCCGACGTGGCGAGCCGCGTAGATGGCGAGCACCAGCGGTTGTTCCTCGCCGTGCCCGACCTCGGCGCCCTGAGCCAGCAGCGTGCGCACGGTCGCCAGCTGCCCCGGGTCGCGTTCCAGTTCGCGCAGCGCCCGGGTCAGCGGCGTCGAGCCCAGGATGCCTACCGCCTGTTGCCGCACGGCGATCTCACTGGTGATGCGTCCGATGGCGAGCACCAGTGTCGGCCCACTGACAACCAGCAACGCCAGCAGCCGCCAGCCGGTCCACTGGGTCTGCAGGAACAACAGCACGGCAGCGGCCAGCACCAAGCCCGGCACGACCAGCATCACGAGCACGACTTCGAGCGGGTGCGTCTTCGCCGAGCCGGCCGCCGCGAGGCCAAGCACGAACAACAGCCCGAGACCGACCACATCGATCGCTACGAACAGCCAGAACAGGATCTTCAGCAGCATGACTAGGCAGTCATCCGGGGCCGACGACGAATGTGGCATCGCCCGCTGACGATCACCACGATTTCGCGACCGTGGCCGCGCGCGTGGCCGGGTAGAAGGGCCGCCGTGAACTTGCGCCTGCCGATCCATTTGCTTGCGGTTGCCGGCCTCTTGCTGTTGCCGTCGTGCGCGTACTTCAACCAGCGCCTCATCGACTTGCACGACTGCGTGCTCTACCGCTGGAACACTGACGCGCTCGGCGTCGCGGCCGAGGCGAAGGTCGGGCCGCTCGACCTGGCGGTCGGTGGTTGGTACGCAGAGTATGGATGGGGCAAGGACACGTGGTGGCAGCGGCCTGGCTACGTGATGACGAACCAAGGCGTTGGCGTGCCGTTCACGACGTTGAGTCCGCTTGGCTATGGCGCGCCGTGGTCGCGGCTGTGGGCGACGAGTGCGCTCGGCAATCACCCTGGCGCGCCGGATGCGTTCACCGATGTGCGCAGTTGGCTGTGCCTCAGTGACGTGTTCGATCTCGACGACGGCTTGCCGTTCCGACTGTCGCCAAAGCAACGCATCAGCGACATGTTCGGCATCGAGGTCGGGTTGGTGCCGCTGTTCTGGGGTGCGCGCGTCGGCTTCAACGTCGCCGAGTTTGCGGATGCGCTGCTTGGGTTCGTCGGCATCGACATCTTTGGCGACGATGGCGTGCCGCGGCCGCCGACGGTGCCGTTCGTGCCTGCGGGCCGGTAGTCGTGCGTTCAGGGGGAGTTGACGCGGTGCGTGGGACCAGCGGATCGTTCCCGTGGAACCTCGCCGCCGCCCAACCCATGCACCGACCCGCTGCCCTCGTTCTCCTGCTCGCAAGGGGCGGCGTTTGGCGTCGGCAGTTTCCAGAATGCCGGCGGCCTGCCGGTCAACGGCGTTGCGTGTTGGGATGGGGCCGTGTGGTCCGCGGTGGGCAGCGGCCTTAGCGGCTATGCACTCTGCGTGAAGATTCTGGCGAACGGCGACGTCGTGGTCGGCGGGTTGTTCACGGTCCCGGGCTGCCGGCGCTCATTGGCGGAACGTTCCGCCACCAAGTGATTCCTGTCGAGCTCGACCTGGCCGGCACTCGCGGCGCTCACTGCCACCAACGCGTTGTTGCTCACGGTAGGCACGTTCTAGCTTCGTTGGTCGAATCGGGCGGCTCGCTGAATCAGCGCTCGCCAGGCTTTCGCCGTTCCAGGTGGTGGGCAAGGGCCTGACGATCCTCGGCGAGCCCGGTGTCGGCGTGGTGGCTACGCCCTTCGTGGTGTCGGTATTGCGCGTCGCCAACACCACCTCGACGCAAGCGCTGATGACGGGACCCATCGGCCAGCTCGGTGCGTTGTTCCTCGGCGAACTCGGCAACGTGCATGGGTTGCCCGCCCTAGCCGGCGAGATCTGGCTCGCCAGTGGCGCGCCGTCCTTCGGCACGTTCGGTGTGTTCGGACCGGCGCTGCAGCTGAGCCTCCTGGTGCCGAATGTGCCCGGGCTGCTGGGCATCGGCTTGGTCTGGCAGGGCGCGACGTTCTCGCTAACGTCTGCGTTCTTGCTTAGCAACCCGGCGGTGTTCACGCCGTAGGCGTCCGCGATCGACGCCATGGTTCGGCTGCGACGCACTACTGAGGCAAGCGGCCGAGAGCGTCGAGGAAACGCGCATGCTTGCGGATCGGATCGAACTGCTTGTCGTTGAACCGCGCGCGGTCCCGGAAGCCGTTGGCGATGGTTGCTTCCACGAACGCGGCGGCGCGGTCGCACCACGGTTGCGCCGCTTCTTGGCCGCTCTCGGCCCGCACGAGCTTGGCGGCGGTGCAGGCTTGTCGTGCTGCGATCAGCAGATACTTCGGGGGCTTGGTTGCGGCGGCCACTTCGTCCATGGCGATCGCCAGCTGGTCGAAGCGGCGGAGCGAGATCAAGTAATCACTCCGGTTCGCCAAGGCGCCATGCAAGGCATCTTGGAAGTTCTGTTGCTTGGGCGCCATGCGCAGCGACTGGTGAAGCCCAACGATGCTCGACGTCACCCACTCGAGCGCCTGCTCGCTGTCCCCGAGGCGTTGGGCGACGAGCGAGAGGTTGTTGCAGCTCATGCCGATGCCAGCCTTGTGGTCGGCATCGGTAGGGAAGTCGTGGGCGAGACCGCTGTGCAGTGCGAGTGCGGCGCCGTGATCGTCGGCGCTCAATTCGTATTGCTTGGCGTCGTAGTAAAGGCTGCCGCGCCGCATCAGCAGGAGGGCAAGGCGATTGAGCGTTTGCGGTGTGGTGGGATCGCCGGCCGGCAGCTGCTGCAGGATCTCGATGCCGCGGCAGGCGAAGTCCAGCGCCACTTCATGGTCCGCCTGGCTGAACGCCGAGGCCAGATCTGAGCACCCGAGTGCGCAGGCCAAGGCGCCGCCTGCTTCGCCGGGTGCCTCCGCGTAGAGCGCATCCTTCCATTCTTGAGCTAGGCGCAGGGCGCCGAGTCGCGAATCGCGGTCTTGCCTCTGCCCGTGTACGCGGCCCATGCCGGCGTAGGTCTCCGCCAACTGTCGTCTCGCGTCCCTGGCGTCCGCGGCATGCGTTACCGCCAACTCCAGATCGCAGACCGCGGCGTGCAGCGATCGTTCGGCGGTGTCCTCATCGCCACGGTCGAGCAGGCAGATGCCGAGCAAGCGGTGGATCGTGCCGCGCAGATGCCAAACGTCGCCGCCGTACCACGGTTCGAGGCGGGTCAGGGCCTCGCCATACGTGCGGATGGCGTCGTCGATGTTGCCTCGCGTGTGCAGTCGCCGGGCGATGTGCTGCAGGTTCTGCGCCGAGTCGTACTCGACCCGCTTGTTGACGGTTCGCTTCCGGCGCAGTTGGTCGTACATCGCGTCGGCCCGCCGCAGCAGCGACAACTGCAGGGCCTCGCTGCCGGGCGTTGAGAACAGATCGCTGCGCACCGTTTGCACGAGCATGTGCTGAATGGCATCGAGCGCGTCGGTGTAGCTGTCGACAGCGAGCGCGCGTTGTCGATCGAGCGCCCCGTTGACGGTCGTCAAGTCGTTGTTGACGCGCGCCAGTTCGGTGTTGGTGGCGGCCTGCAGTCGCCACAGCACGAGCGGGAACTGCAGGGCTAGCACGAGCAGTGCGGCCGCCGCGATGCTCATCACCGGGTGCCGCTGCGCGAAGCGCACGAGGCGAAGGCCACGGCCGAGCGGGCGCGCCAGGATCGGTCGCCGCGTCAGCACCGCGTCGAGGTCGGCAGCGAACTCCGCCATCGAGCGATAGCGGCGCGCGCGATCGCGGTCGAGCGCCACGGCGCAGACGATGTCGAGGTCGCGCGGCACGGCGCGGTTCCAGGTGCGCACGCCCCGCGCGTTGCCGACGAGGATCGCCTGCTGCAGCGCTTCCTCCGACTCGTGTTCGAACGGCAGGTGCGTCGTCAGCAGCTCGTACAACGTCACGCCGAGTCCATAGATGTCGACGCGTTCGTCGATCGCTTCACCGCGCACTTGTTCGGGTGACACGTACGCTGGCGAACCGAGTGGCTTGTCGTCGTGCGTGACTCGGTGCAGATCGCGAACGTGGGCGAGCCCGAAGTCGAGCACCATCGCCTGACCCTGGCGACTAACGACGATGTTCGATGGCTTGAGATCGCGGTGCACGATGCCACGTTCGTGCACGTAACTCATCGTCGCCGCGACTTGGTGCACGAGGCGCACGCACGCTTCCCAATAGCTGCCAGCGAAGGCCGCCGAGCCGCCCGAGGCCGTGCCGCCGAGTTCGCCAAAGCGCGTGCGCAGCGCATTGCCAAGGGCGCGCGACGGGTCCTTGCCGCGCATGGTGGCAAGCAAGTCATCGAGCGTGTGGCCTTCGATGTACTCCATCGCGAACCACGGTTGCGCGTCTTCGTTGCCGACGGCGAGGATCGGCACGATGCCTGGATGTTGCAGCCGCGCGATCGCTTCCACTTCGCGTTGGAACCGCTCTCGCGCCGTGGTCGACAGCAGGAACTCCGGCCGCACGACCTTCAACGCGACGGTGCGCTGCAAGCTCGTCTGTTCGGCGGCGTAGACGATGCCCATGCCGCCGGCGCCGATGCGCCGCAGCACACGGAACTCGCCAAACTGCGTGCGCTCCGCCGGTGCCGCTGGCGGTGGCGCCAGGATGCCGAGACGGCGCAGGCGTTCGAGCCCGGCGCGAATGCCCTCTGCTTGCGAAGCGTGCGCGACCAGCAGTTCCTGCAAGCCCGGTTCGCCGCGTTGCTCAAGCAGCTGCACCGCCCGGCTGAGCAAGTCTTCGAGCGCGTCACTGGCATCGGGCGAGGTCACGGCGAGAGCATAGCGACGGTCCGGGTGGCAGGCGGTCGCGGCGATTTGTGGCCGCTGGCAACGGGCGCCGCCTCGGCGGTGTTGAATGGGTCGCGATGTCCGGCGCTCCCGTTCCGTTGCTACGTGGTTGCAAGATTTGGCCGGGACGTTGCGCACGCTCCAGCGCGACGTTGGGGAACGGCCGCTACTCGTCGTCATCTTGCCGACCCAGTTCCACTTGGATGGTGAGCTCCGAGCGAAGGTGCTCGCCGAGATGCAGCTCGATCCCGCGCTGCTGCGACTTGGTAGTGCGCAGCAACACGTGCTGGATGTGTGCAGTCGCATGGGGCTCGCCAGCCTCGATGCGACGGCCTTTCTCAACACGGCTGGAACGCCATCGGATCTCTACAACAGCGACCACATTCACCTGTCGGTGCGCGGCAACCAGGTCGTCGCCAAGGCCCTTGCCGAACGCCTCTCGCCGATGCTGCGATAGCCCGCGCCCTCCGCACCGTGATGCGCGACCGGGACTCAGCTGGACGAGTGGGCGCGGGTGCGGCAGGATGGCCTGACGGGTGACAGCTGTTCCGCACCCGGTCTTGAACCTCCCGCCCTCGTCAACTCCGGCCAGCTCGAGCAGGCCGTCGGCGCCTCGATGCGAAAACTCTTTCTGCGACTGGGCCTCTTTGCGTTCGTCACCATCCTGCTAGTGCTGTCACTGGAGGGAGGCGCCAACCTCTGGGCGAAGTGGCAGGTCGCCGCGCAGCCGCCGGCGGTGCGAGAGGCCTTGCACTGCGAGTACGACCCGGAGCTGGGTTGGCGGCACATCGCGAACAAGCACGTGCCGGACCTGTACGGGGTTGGTCTGGGCCTGCGCACCAACGGTCAGCACATGCGCGGCGCCCGCGATCTCAACTTCAAAGACACGGAGGGCAAGTACCGGATCCTCTGTCTGGGTGACTCGTACACCATGGGCTACGGCGTCGCCGACGACGAGACCTACCCCGCCTTCCTGGCCCAGCAGCATGCGAGCGTCGAGACGGTCAACATGGGTCTCGGCGGCTACGGCATCGACCAGTGCTACCTGTGGCACCAACGCGACGGCAGAAAGTTCGACGTCGACGTGCTGCTGTTCGCGTTCATCACCGGCGACTTCTTCCGCATGAACCCCGATGGCAACGTGGCCGACATCCCGAAGCCAATCCTCGATCTGGTGGATGGCAACCCCGTCGCCATGAACATCCCCGTGATGAACATCCTGGAGCCGGGTTTTGGCACGAAGCTCACACGCCTGTGGCAGACCAGCGCGCTGGCGGGGCTGCTGCCGACGACGCTGGCGGCCCCCGCGATGTCGTCGGCGGCGGTCGGTCAGGAGCGATTCGCGCCGATTGCCCTGCGCATCTTCGAGATCCTGCGCGATCAATCGCGCCAGCGCGGGCAGGTCTTCGTGCTCGCCTTGCTGCCGGTGGAGGGCGAGGTTCACCAAGCCAGGTTGGAGATCATCGACGGGTGGCTTCGACCGGCGCTCGAGCAGCGCGGCATTGCGTTCCTGGATCTGCGGCCGGCCTTCCAGGCGTTGCTGAAGTCGGAGCTGGCGGAGCACTTCACGGTCGGGCACTACTCCAAGCGAGGCAATCTGGTCGCGGCGAGAGCGCTGATCGACGGCATCCGCGCGCTCGATCCGAAGTGTCCGCGCTAGGGGCGGTGGGGCGGTTCACGTCTCGTCATCAGCGAGGCAGTCCTTCAGCCAGCCGCGCGCGAACGCCCAGCCTCGCTTCACCGTCGGCGCCGACACGCCGAGTGCTGCCGCCGTCTCGTCGACGCTGAGGCCGGCGAAGTAGCGCAGCCGCACGATGGCGCCCGCGTCGGGATGGGCTGCCTCCAGCTGCGTGATCGCTTCATCGAGCAGCAGGAAGCCGCACGCCTGCTGCTCCGAGCCCGGATCGGGCAGTCCCTCCAAGTCGAGGGCAGCTTGGCGCGCTTCGCCGCCGCCCCGCTTCTTCGCCGCCTTCTTGCGCGCATGGTCGACCAGGATGCGCCGCATCGCCTCGGCCGCGGCGGCGAAGTAGTGCACGCGGTTCTGCCACGGCAGTTGGCGCGGCCCGACCAGCTTCAGGAACGCCTCGTGCACCAGCGCCGTCGCCTGCAACGTGTGCCCCTTCGCCTCGCCGCGCAGCACCGATTGCGCCAAGCTGCGCAACTGCTCGTAGACGAGCGGCAGCAGGCGAGCGGAACGTTCCTGCGGCGCCAGCTGCGCATCAGTCAACAGATCGAAAGTCTGTGTGTCCGCCGGGTCGGCCATGCAACGGCACCATAGTTGGCTGCAGAAGAAATCGTACGCAGCGTGATCCCTGCCGACGGCTGTTCCCGCTTTACCGGTGTTGGCCGATCCGGGCCCCGCACAGCCACCGCATCTCTGCGGTCGCGCACGGCGGCAGCAGGACGCACACCGGCCCCACGGAGACATCCATGCGCACAACCTCCCGCCTCGTCGCTGGCCTCGGCATCACCCTTGGCATCGGCTTGTTGACCGCCGCCGGCCTGCAGCCCGCCCAGACCGCGGTGGCAGGACAGCCGCTGGCGCTGCCCTGCATCACGATCCAGGAGATCGAGACCGACTCCGTGCGGTCGTTCGCCCTATGGATCGGCGAGGTCAATGAGGCCATCAAGGCCAAGTTCCAGCTTGACACCTATCGCCATGTCTTCGTCGGCGAGTCGGCAGGCCCCGAGTGCGGCGTTGCCTTCGTGGTAACGCAGGCCGAATCGTTCGCGGCGCTGACGGCGAACGAGATGGCGTTCGCCAAGGAAGCGGAGTTGCTCGAGGCGCGTCTGCACATGAACCAGATCCGCAAGCTGCGCAGCAACGTCAGCTACAAGGCGGTGCGGTTTGGCGGGGCGCACCCGGGCGGTGCGGTGATGAACACCAAGGCGGTCCTCATCGACGAGGTCGGCTACCTGCTCGCGCTCGATGCGTTGCGTACCTTGTTCGACGAGCACGGCTTCAAGGACGTGCACGTGAACTGCTACCGCATAGCCGCCGGCCGCACCGAGTGGACCCACCTGATCTCGCTGAACTGCCCGTCGCGGGAACGCCGAGCCCAGTTGATGGATGCGATGCAAGGCGAAGCCTGGGCACAGGAGTGGATCGCCAAAGCCAGCCGGTTCCGCACCACGGTCAGCAACGGCACCTACCGTGAGATCACGCCGGCCACAGCACCGAAGTAACCCTCCCGCACTAGCATTCCGCGCTCCATCCATGCTCGATCCACGTCAGGAACGGCTGCGTCGCCTGTTCGACCAAGCTCTCGACCTGTCCCCGCCCGAACGCACCGCGTTCCTCGGTCGTGAGTGCGTCGGCGATGCCGACCTGCAACAACGCCTGCTGGCGATGCTGGCGACTGCCGCCGGCGATGGCTTCCTGGCGACGCCGACCGGGCCAGCGTCGGCCGCCGTCACCACGGCACCGCTGCAGGAGGGACAGGGCACGCGCATCGGTCCCTACAAGCTGCTGCAGCAGATCGGCGAAGGAGGCTTTGGCGTGGTGTTCCTCGCCGAGCAGGAGCAGCCGGTCGCGCGTCGCGTCGCACTGAAGGTCGTCAAGCTCGGCATGGACACGCGGCAGGTGGTCGCGCGGTTCGAGCAGGAACGCCAGGCGCTGGCGTTGATGGACCACCCGCACATCGCCAAGGTGTTCGACGCCGGCGCCACCACTTCGGGGCGGCCGTTCTTCGTCATGGAGCTGGTGAAGGGCGCGCCGATCGTCGAGTACTGCGACCGCGAGCAGTTGACGATCGCCGAGCGCCTAGCACTGTTCGAGCAGGTCTGCCGCGCCGTGCAGCATGCGCACGGCAAAGGCATCATCCACCGCGACATCAAGCCGTCGAATATCCTGGTGGCCACGCAGGACGGCCGCCCGCACAGCAAAGTGATCGACTTCGGCATCGCCAAGGCGACGTCGCAGAAGCTGACCGACAAGACGCTGTTCACCGAGCACCAGCAGGTGATCGGCACCTTGCAGTACATGAGTCCCGAGCAGGCGGCCGGCTCGCTCGACCTCGATACCCGCACCGACGTCTACTCGCTCGGCGTGCTGCTGTACGAACTGCTCGCTGGCAGCACCCCGTTCGAGCGTCGATCGCTGCAGGGCGCGATGCTCAGCGAGGTGCACCGGCTGATCCGCGAAGTCGATCCGCCGCGGCCGTCGACGCGCATCAGCGAGTCGCACGACACGCTGGCCAGCATCGCCGCGCATCGCCGCATCCTGCCAAAGCACCTGGGTACGTTGGTGCGGGGTGAACTCGACTGGATCGTCATGAAGGCGCTCGAGAAGGACCGCGCGCGCCGCTACGAGACCGTCGACAGCCTCGCCAGTGACATCGTGCGCCACCTCGCTGGCGAAGCCGTGCAGGCAGCACCACCGAGTGCGAGCTATCGCTTGCGCAAGCTGGTGAGCCGTCATCGCGGCGTCTTCTCGGCGACCGCGGCGGTCACGGTCGCACTATTGCTCGGCATCGCAGGATTTGCTTGGCAAGCCGATGTCGCCGCGGCCGAACGCGATCGTGCGATCACCGCGGGGCGGGCAGAATCCGAGCAGCGGGGCAAGGCGGACGCACTGGCAGTGGCCGAGGGCAAGCAGCGCCAGCTGGCCGAACGCAACCAGGGCACGGCGGCGGCGATCAACCAGTTCCTGCTCGAGTACTACAACGGGCGGTCGCCGAACGGGCAGTTCTACGTGGATGACGTCGAGTGGGTGGGCTTCGGCGTGCACTTCTACTTCTGATGCAGGCGCGTGCTGCCAAGCGGTGCCAGCGCCTCGCCCTGCAGGAACTCTGCAACGCCTGCCCCGTGTGCAGTTCGGCGTCTTTGTGCGTGGCGATTCGCCGTCACCACCAGCGTCCCGTCGAGCAAGCCGCACCGCTCATCGATGGCATCCGCGCGCTCGATGCGAAGTGCCCGCGATAGGGGAGGCGGGTCGGTTGCCGCCTGCGCTGCATGCCCGGACGGACTGCGCACTCTCGCACCGCGAAACGCGGTGACTCGTTCGCATGATCGCGGCTTGGTCGTCTGACTGTCCCCGCACCTCATGCCGCCAACCGAACGCGCCGCCAACGTCCGTCATGCACCACAGATCATCCAGGGCGGCATGGGCGTCGGTGTTTCGAATTGGCGGCTGGCCCGCCGCGTCGCCGAGTCAGGTGAGTTCGGCGTCGTCTCCGGCACCGGCATCGACACAGTGGTCGTGCGCGAATTGCAACGCGGCGATCCGCATGGCCGACTGCGCGTGCTGCAGGACTACCCCGATCAGGACGTCGTCGCGCATCTGAGCGAACGGTTCTACGTGCCAGGCGGGCTGGCCTCTGGCGAGCCGTTCCGGCTGTTGCCGATGCACTCCTTTCATGGCTCCACGCTGTCGCAGCGAATGCTCAGTGCAGCGACCTACAGTGAGGTGGCGCTGGCGCGGCAGGGGCACGCGGGGCGCATCGGCATCAACCTGCTGACCAAGTTGAAGCGCTACACGCTGGCCAGCATGTATGGCGCCATGCTCGCCGGGGTCGACGGCGTGTTCATGGGCGCTGGCATCCCGATCGAAGAGGCCGAGCAGTTGCAGAAGTTGGCGGCCGGTCAGCCGGCGAAGTTGCGCATCGAAGTCGAGGCCGCGAAGGGTGCTGGCGCGGCCCACTTCTATTGCCTGGATCCCGCCGACCTGGTGCCGCATGCACGCGTGATGCCTTGCCCGCTCTTCTATCCCATCGTGGCGTCGGACGCGCTGGCGCGCATCCTCGCCAAGAAGATCCCGGCCGAACACATCGGTGCCTGGATCCTCGAAGGGCCGACGGCCGGTGGGCACAACGCGCCGCCGCGCAACAAGGCGGTCGACGCGATGGGTGACCCGATCTACGACGAGCGCG
>CANEYR010000037.1 GCA_947444055.1 Planctomycetota bacterium | reverse complement strand
CGCACAACGGGACCGAGCCCGACCTTGTGGAAGAGGACAGTCGCTTCCTGGTGCGCTTGTGGAAGGAGCCGAAGCTCGCCTGATCCTCAGGTGGCGCAGTTGGTCGAGCGCGAGTCTCGTGCGGTCGCGGGCACCGCAGTCGGAACTTGGGCGAGGGCGCACGCACCAAGCAGGATGACCAAGGGCCGCATCGCCGCACGATACCTGCCAAGGCCGTGCCGCCGCAGCGTTGCGTCGGCGCGCGCGCACGGCATCATCTTCGCCCCCTGATGGCTGAGACCGCGGATCTGATCGTCGTTGGCGGCGGCATCATCGGTTGTGCCGCGGTCCAGCACCTGGCACAGCTGCTGCCGCGCAGCACGCGCATGGTGTTGTGCGATCGCGGGGCGATCGCAGGCGCGACCTCGGGTTCGTGCATGGGCCACCTGATGGTGACGCCCGACGACGCGCAGGAATACGCCTTCACGGCCCGCAGCGTGCAGCTGTGGCGCGAGCTGAACGAACGCCACGGTGGCTTCGACTACAACCCGACGGGCGCGCTCTACCTCGCGGACGACGCCGCCGACATCGAGCTGTTCGCGGTGCTGCGCCAGCAGTTCATCGACTGCGGGGATCGCGCCGACATTCTCGATGCCAAGCAACTGCGCGAACTCGAACCGGGGCTCGCCTTTGACTTGCCGGGAGCCCTGTTCTATCCCGGTGACGGTGTGGTGCTGCCGATGCTGGCGTGTCGCGCGATGCTGCAGGAAGCGCGCTTGCACAACCCGAACGTCAGCGTGCGCCCGAACTGTGCGATCTTTGGTGTGCGGCGCGCCCATGGGCGTGTGCTTGGCGTCGATACTGCGATGGGTCCGATCGACGCGCCGATCGTCGTCAACGCCACCGGCGTCTGGGCGCCGGATCTGGCGGAGATGGCTGGGCAGCCGCGGCTGCCGATCTACCCGCGCGCCGGCAACCTCGCGATCACCGGCCACCACGTCACGCCGATCAAGACGCAGTTGCTCGAGGTGAGCTACATCCGCTTCGCGCATGGCACGGCCAAGGTCGATCCGACGCGCACCGACGATCTTGGCGGGCACGCCGTCAACATGCAGCCGCAGACCAACGGCGGCTGCTTGATCGGCAGCACGCGCCAGTTCCGCGGCATGGATCGCACGTTGAATCGCGAGCTGCTGCATCGTTCGCTGCTGCGCGCGCAGCGCTACGCACCGGGTCTGGCGGCGGCGCCGATCGTGCGCACGTGGGTGGGGCTGCGGCCGTTCTCCATCGACAAGCATCCGCTGATCGGGCCGTGGCCAGGGCTAGAAGGCATGTGGATCGCAGCTGGCCACGAAGGTCTCGGCATCTCGCTGGCGCCGATCACAGGGTTGTTGTTGGCGCAGCAGATCGCCGGAGTGAAGACGGCGATCGATCACCGGCCGTACTTGCCGGCGAGGTTTGCACCATGACGAACACGCGCATTCCAGGGCTCGGCGAGCGGCCGCCGGTTGAGTTCACGTTCGCGTCGCGCTCGGTGGTGGCGCAGGCAGGCGACTCGATTGCGATGGCGTTGTGGGCGACCTGTGACCTGACGTTGCGCCAGAGCAGTCGCGACGGCGCGCCGCGAGGGGTGCTGTGCAACATGGGCATTTGCTACGAGTGCCTCGTGGTTGTCGACGGCGTCACGGTTCGTGCCTGCACGACCTTGGTGCGCGCTGGCATGCACGTCGAGCTCGGAGGCAAACCGTGAGTGCGGACCGTGTGCTGCAAGCCGATGTCGGCATCGTCGGCGCCGGTCCCGCTGGCATGGCGGCTGCGAACGTGCTGGCGGCAGCGGGCCTGCGGGTCGTGGTGCTGGATGAAGGCCATCGCGCGGGTGGTCAGATCTTTCGCCAACTGCCGGTTGGTTCGCACAACGCCGGCGCCATCGCCGAGCCCCCGAGCCACCACCATGGCCATGCGTTGCTGGCTACCTTCGACCAGAGCCGCGTGACGCTGCGCTGCGGGGCGTCGGTGTGGGACGCGCGGCCGGGGCGCTTGTGGTTTGAGCAGGACGGTGCGTCGTGGCTGCTGCGTTGCCGGCACATCGTGTTGGCGCCAGGTGCCTACGACCGCTGCATCCCATTCCCCGGGTGGACGCTGCCCGGCGTGCTCACGGCGGGAGCGCTGCAGGTGATGGTGCGTGGCTTTGGCATCGTGCCCGGCAAACGCGCCATCGTCGCCGGCTCGGGGCCGTTGTTGTTGCCAACGGTGACGGCGCTGCTGAGTGCCGGCGTGCACGTGGTCGCGGCGCTCGAAGCGAGTTCGCGCTGGCGGGCCCTGCGCGCCTTGCCCGGCGTGCTCGGCAACGGCGCGCGCCTCTCGGAAGCGTTCTGGTATGCGCGCCAGTTGCTCAAGGCGGGTGTGCGACTGCGCTGGGGTTGGACGATCTTTGGTTGCGAAGGGGATGGACGCGTGCAGCGCGCGATCATCGGCAAGGTGGACCGCAGCGGACGACCACGCCGCGAGACGGCGCAGACGGTCGATGTCGATGTGGTCGGCGCCGGCTTTGGGCTCGTGCCTTCGATCGAACTCGGCTTGCACCTAGGTTGCACGTCGCGGTGGCACGAGGGTGGCGCTGGTCATGCGCTGGTCGTCGACGCCGAGCAGCGCACATCGGTAGAAAACGTCTTCGCGGCCGGCGAGATCTGCGGCATCGGTGGGGCGGAGGTGGCGATGGCGGAAGGCCATCTCGCGGCGCACGCTGTTTTGCACGCGGTGCGCGGCACGGCCGTTCCCGTGGCGGTGCGCAAGAAGGCGCGCCGCGAACGTGGCGCTGCCGACGCCATGCTGCGCGCCTTCGCGCCGTTGCCCGGTCTGCACGAGTTGGCGCAGGCCGACACGGTGGTGTGTCGTTGTGAGGACGTGACGCTGGCGACGGCGCAGGCGGCGGCGGCGTTGTATGGCAGTTCGCTGCGGGCGATCAAGGTCGGCTGTCGCGCCGGCATGGGGCCGTGTCAGGCGCGCATCTGTGGTCCGTCGCTGCAAGCCTTGGCCGGTCGCGAGCCAACTCGCGCGATGGACCTGCCGGTGGTGCAGGTGCCGCTGAAGGCCGTGCGCAGTGAGACCATCGTCAACGCGCCACCCGCTTAGGCGCGACTCACGAACTGGTCGGCAACGGCAGCGCCGTTGCTTCGCGATGGCCGGGCGCGGCGAGCAATCGACCGACGGTGGCGAGCAGGTCGGCGGCGGTGAAGGGCTTCTGCAGGAACAGGCTGCGGTCTGTGGCCAGGCCTTCCGCTTCGTTGGCGTAGCCAGACATCAACAGGACGGGAATGCGTGGCCACGCTTGCCGCATGCGCGCCAACAGTTCCCGGCCGCCCATCTTCGGCATCACGACGTCACTGAGCACGACATCGATGGCGCCGCGGCAGTCAGCCAGCACGGCGAGGGCTTGCTCGCCGTCGCCGGCCGTCAACACCGTGTGGCCAGCCCGCGTCAGCGCGCGCTTGACGAGGTCGCGCACGAGTTCTTCGTCTTCGACGACGAGCACGGTGCCGACCCCAGCGATCGGCCGCGGAATGCGGACGGTTGGTTCGAGGTCGGGGGCGCTGGCGAGGCGCGGCAGGTAGATCCACACGGTCGTGCCCTTGCCCGGGCCGCTGTCGATCCAGGTGGCGCCACCGCTTTGGTGCACGATGCCATAGACCGTTGACAGCCCGAGTCCGGTGCCCTTGCCGAGTTCTTTCGTGGTGAAGAACGGATCGAACGCACGCGAACGAACCTCTGGACTCATGCCGACACCGGTGTCGGCGACCCACAGCACGGCGTGCGGACCCGCAACGAGATCGCTGTGGACGGCGGCGCTGCGCGCATCGACCTCGGCCACCGACGTGCCGATCGTGACGGTGCCGCCAGCGGGCATAGCGTCGCGTGCGTTCAACACCAAGTTGAGCAACACCTGTTCCAGTTGGCCGCGGTCGACGCGGATCGAAACCGATGGCACATCATGGCGGGTTGCGAGCGTGACCTGCTCGCCGATGACGCGTCGCAGCATGTCGCCAACCTCACGCACCACGGCCACCAGATCGACAATGCGCGGCGTCAGCACTTGGCGACGGCCGAACGCCAGCAGTTGGCGGGTCAGCCCGGCGGCGCGGTCCGCCGCCTTCAAGATCTCGCCAACGTCGCTGCGGACAGGATCGGTTGCGGGCAAGGCATCGCGTACGGCTTCGCCGTAGCCGGAGATCGCAGTCAGCAGGTTGTTGAAGTCATGCGCAACCCCGCCTGCGAGTTGGCCGACGGCCTCCATCTTCTGCGCGTGGCGCAGTTGGTTCTCGAGTTCTTTGCGCGCCGTGATATCGGCGATCGTGCCATCGCAGGTGATCGGCGTGCCGGCTGGATCGCACACCACGGTGGTCGACACCAAGCCACAAAACCGAGTGCCATCGCGACGGCACAACTCCATCTCGACTTGGCTCGTGCTCGTGGTTTCGTTCCCCAAACGCACCAGGCTGTCGCGGTGTGGGGATGAGTTGCCGGCGCGAGCTACGGCCTGCAAGAGCGCGCTGGGCGTGTCGTAGCCGAACATGCGCGCCAGGGCTGCGTTCGCATGCACGATGCCGTGGCTAGGCACGCTGCGAAACAGGCCCTCGCTGATGTTGCTCTGGATCGACGCCAGCAGTGCTTCGCGGCGTTCGCGATCGAGTCCGAGTCCAGCCAGCATGGCGGCGCGCTCGACCACGGCAATCTGCGCGGGCGTCGGCGTCTGCGGCTCGCGGTGGTAGATCGCGAACGTGCCGAGCACGGTGCCGTCCGTCGACCGCACCGGCACCGACCAAGTGGCGAGAATGCCATTCGCCAAGGCGAGAGTGCGGTAGGCGGCCCATCGCGGATCGATGGCGATGTCGCTGCAGACGACGGTGCGGTTGTCGTGCGCGGCCGTCCCGCATGAGCCGACCATGGGGCCGATTTCGATGCCCTCGCACAGCTCACGGAAGGCTGGCGGCACGGCGGGCGCGTAGCCGTTGTACAGACGGGTGCCGCGCAGCAAGAGGATCGAGCACATGCCTTCTGGCAAGAACATCGCCAGTCCGTCGACCAGGTGCGGGAACACCTCGCTGACCGGTTGGCCGGCGGCGATACGTTCGAGGATCGACGCCTGCCATGTCAGTTGCCGTTCGGCGAGCTTGCGGGCAGTGATGTCGCGCACCACGCCGAGCAGTTCACCATTCGGCAGCCGCACGCAGCGCATTTCCCGATCGCGGCGCCCTTGTGGCGTCGACAAGGGGTATTCGACCGGCAGGGTCGGTTCGCCGCGGTCGGCGCGATGAATCTGCTGCAGTAGCTTGCTTGCGACTTCGGCCGTCGCGATTTCTTCGATGGGGCGGCCGATCAGTTGCTCGGCGGGCAGCGGTAGCTGTTGGCCAGGCGGCACGATGGCTGCGAGCACGGTGCCATCGACGCTCATCTTGTACATCACGTCGGGCAACACCTTCAGCAGGGCTCCGCGTATGCCTTCGCTCTCGAGCCACAGCGAAGCACTGGCGTCGCGTTCCGCAACCAAGGCCCCAAAGACGAGCGGCACGCTGACCAGCGCCACGAGGAAGATTTGAATCACGACGTGCCGTTCTGCCATCGGGAAGGCCTGGAACGCGCCGATGCCAGAGGCGGCCAGCGTGATGATCGTCAACGCACCGCTGGTGGCGGTGGCGGCTGCCCCGCGCTGGCCCAAGCGCAACGCCGCATACAACGCGATCGGCAGCAACATCGTCAGCAGCAGCACGGCCGGCATGCCAGGGTCGACGGTGGTCATGATGCCGGTGACCAAGGCCACGGCGGTCAGGCTGAGCAGGAGGGTCGCGAGCAGGTGCTGACGCGGCGTTGGCGTCGCTTTGGCATCCAGCCACACCAAGGCGGTCGGCACGAGGGTCAGCGTGCCCAACGCATTCATTCGCCACCAGCCGTCCAAGCCAGATGCCATCGGCACGTTGGCTAGGTCGGGTAGCAAGGCGCGACCGAGCATCGAAACCAGAATGGAAGCAAAGGGGGCGGTGGCGGCGGTTGCCAACAACACCAGTACGTCCTGCAACCGTGCAAAGTCCGAGCGCGCGCCGAGCCGCCGCAGCAACACCACCGCCACGATCGCTTCGATCGTGCTGCCGATGGCCGCGGTCAGGCAGAGGCTCGTTCCGTAGCCGAACAGCAGGCGATGCGTGAGCGTGCAGGCGGCGACCATCCAGACGCTGCGCCAGCCGAGCAGCCAAGTGCCAGCGATCGCGACGCCGGTCGGCAGCCAGATCAGCGCTTGGGTAATCGCTCCCGGGATGTTGGTCGCGGCGTACGCGGCCACAAACGCCAGTGCGAAGAGGGCGAGTCGCAGCGCGTAGTTCCCTTGGCGAGCCATTGCGCAAACCTTAGCGGGCGCGGCTTGGTCCCGGCTAGGGGCGGGCGACCTGCCCACCAAATGTGCGAAACGGGTGCGCGTGGCTGCCTGCGATAGCCGGTATACCTCGCGGCGATGATGCTCCTTCGCACTGGCGTGATGTGCCTTCCTCTCGTGTTGCTGTTCGGTTGCCAATCGATGGCGCCGGTGCCAGCCCCATCTGCGACCGCGGCGGCGCCTGCACCCGGTGACCCCAAGCTGGAAGACAAGAAGGCGGACGCGAGCGCCAAGGAGGAGGCCAAGAAGGCCAAGCAGAAGGAACTGCGCGCCAAGGAGCGCGAGGTGGAGGCGGCCAAGGTGGAGCAGCAAGTGGCGGCGCTCGATCGCACCGTGCGGCAATGGACCGTCGACGATGCGTTGGCGAAGGCGGCGGCCGAATTGGCCCGCGCCAACCTCGACCTCGAGACGTTCCTCGCGCAAATCAAGCCGCGCGAACTCGAAGAGAAGCGCATCGGGCTCGATCAAAGCACGCATCGCGCCGAGCACAGCAAGGATGAGCTGGGTGAGCTGACGGCGATGTACGAGGCGGATGAGTTTGCGCGCACCACCAAGGAACTGGTGTTGAAGCGAGGTCGTCGGGAGCTCGAGATGGCCGAGCGCTACCTCGCCGTTGCCAAGAAAGAGGTGGCGCACTTCGAGTCGGTGGCGATGCCGCAGCGCGAACGCGAACTGCGCCAGAAGGTCACCAGTGCCGAACTCGAACGCAAGAAGGCCGAAGTCGAGGCGCAGAAGGTGACGCTCGAGTTCGCGCAAGCGCTCAAGAAGGAGCAGCTGCGGCGGTCGGACCTGCAGGAGGAGATCGCGGACTTGCAGAAGGCGCTGGCGACGGAGAAGCCGTGAAGAGTGCGCTCGTCGCGGGCGTGCTGTGGGTGGGGCAATTGGGCACAGCGCAGCAACCCAGCGCCGCGCCGCCGTCTGCCGTGCAGGGCACGGTGGCCGACGCCAAGGCTGGCATCGAGCGCGCGCTCGAGTTCTTGGTCAAGACCCAGAACCCCGACGGCAGTTGGGGCTCGACGTCGTGCGAGACGACGATGGAGATGGTGTTCGCCGTCGAGACGCACTACGCGTGGAGCGTGGCGGCGCACGGCTTGGCGACGATGACTTTGCTCGCCGCCAAGGAGACCCCGGTGCTTCGGGCGACGCTCGATAAGGCGGTGCGGTGGTTGTGCAACTGCCGCATGACGATGCGCGGTTCCAACTGGGACAACGACGCGGTGTGGGGCTGGCTCTACGGCGGTGTCGCGATGACGACCATTGCGCAGGACGCGCGCTACCAAACCGACGATTGGCGCGGGCCGGTGGCGTTTCGCGGCAAGGAGTTCGTGGGGTGGTTGGCGAAGAACCAAGAACCGCTCGGTGGCTTTGGTTACTACGACGATCCGCCGTTCACCCGGCGGCCGAAGTGGGGGACCAGCTTTTCGACGGCGGCGGTGGTGCCTGCGCTCGGCCTTGCCAACCAACTCGGTTGGCTGCCGGACACGGCGACGCGCGATCGCGCGTTGACCTACGTGCGCCGCTGTCGACTGCCGACGGGCGCCTACGAGTACGACCTCAACCCGGTGCCGCGCATGAATGGCGGTGAGCACATCAATGACGTGAAGGGCAGCCTCGGACGCATGCAAGTCGGCAATTGGGCGCTGCGCCAAGCGGGCGATGCGGGCATCACGGACAGCGTGATCAAGCAGGGCCTGGAGCAGTTCTTCTTGCACCATCGCTTCCTCGCGGTCGCGCGCATGCGGCCCGTCCCGCACGAGGCGTACTACATGAACGCGGGCTACTTCTTTTACTTCGGTCATTACTACTGCGCGCTGGCGATCGAATTGCTGCCGGTTGCCGACCGCGAGTCGTTCCGCCGCCAACTGCGTCAAAAACTGCTCGCGACCCAGCGTGCCGATGGCACCTACTGCGATTTTCTTGGCGCCAGCTACATGGTGACGGCATCCACAGCGTTCGCGACCCTCGGTCTCATGGTCGGCTTGTGAGGGGTCGGCTTGTGAGGGGTCGGCTTGTGAGGGGTCGGCTTGTAAAGGGCAGCGCCCGGCGGCGCGACATTTGACCGCCCCGAGCAGCCGCCCTATCGTCTTCCGGCTTCCCTACGGGTTCTGCAGCTCTTCGTGCGCAAGACAGTCCAATTAGCTCCCGGCCTCTTCATTGGTGGCGACCACTTCGTCGTCATGGCGGGGCCATGTGCGGTTGAGACCCAGGAACTGCTGCTGGCCGCCGCCTTGGCCGTTGCCGCGGCGGGTGCGGTGGTGCTGCGCGGCGGGGCCTTCAAGCCGCGCACTTCACCCAAGTCCTTTCAGGGCCTGGGGGAAGCGGGATTGCTCCTGCTCGAAGAAGCGTCGGCGCGCACCGGCTTGCCGGTCGTCACCGAGGTGATGGATCCGCGCGATGTCGACCTCGTCAGCAAGCATGCGGCGATGCTGCAAGTCGGCAGTCGCAACATGCAGAACTTCGCGCTGTTGCGCGAGGTCGGGCGCCAGTCGAAGCCGGTGTTGTTGAAGCGCGGGGCGGCGGCGACGTTGGACGAGTTGCTGCATGCCGCCGACTACATCCTGCAGGAAGGCAACGAAAACGTCGTGCTCTGCGAACGTGGTGTGCGCGGCTTCGATCCGTCGACTCGCTACGTGCTGGACCTTGCGGCGGTGCCGGCGCTTCGCCAGCGCACGGGGCTGCCGATCATCGTCGATCCAAGCCACGGCACCGGCGATGCGAGTCTGGTGCCGGCCATGGCCAAGGCGGCGGTGGCGGCGGGCGCCGACGGACTGTTGATCGAAGTGCATGCGGCACCCGAGTTGGCTCTGTGTGATGGCAAGCAGGCACTGCGCCCTGCCGAGTTTTTGCAATTGATGGCGGAACTGCGTCGGCTCGTTCCCCTGTGTGGCAAGCGTTGGGCGCGTTCCTTGGCCACGAGCCAGACGGCTAGCAGCGCTGCAGAACCGTCGGGCGGCGCCATTCCGCGCAGCTCGACGATCGGAGCCTCCGACGGCCGAGCCTCCGACGGCCGAGCTTCCGACAACCGAGCTTTCGACAACGAGGTCATCGCACCGTGACGAACCGCATCCGCAAGCCGTACATTGCCGGCAACTGGAAGATGAACCTCGACCGCGCCCACTCGCTCGACTTGATCAAGACGATCAAGGGGCGGCTGGGTGATGGCGGCGATCGCGAGGTCGCCGTCTTCGTGCCCGCCATCTACCTCGCCGACGTCACCGCCGTCGCCCAAGGTTCGCCCCTTGGCGTCGGCGGCCAGAACCTCTGGTTTGAAGGCGTGGGTGCGTTCACGGGCGAAGTGTCGCCGCGCATGCTGCGCGAGGTCGGTGCCGACCGCGTGTTGATTGGCCACAGCGAACGCCGCCACATCTTTCGCGAACTCGATGAGTGGATGGGTCGCAAGGTGCGCGCCGCGCTCGATTGCGATCTGCTGCCCATCTACTGCATCGGCGAGACCCTCGATGAACGCAAAGGCAACAAGACCGAGCGCACCCTGAAGAAGCAGCTCGAGTCGGGTTTCGAGAAGGTCCGCCCCGAAGACTCGCATCGGTTGACGGTCGCGTATGAGCCGGTCTGGGCGATTGGCACCGGCGAGACCGCCACCGCCGAACAAGTGGCGCAAGCCCACCGCACGATTCGCAAGTGGCTCGTGCAGCGCGTTGGCGAGGAAGCTGCCAATCAGGTGCGCATCCTCTACGGCGGCAGCGTCAAGCCCGACAACGCCAAAGAGCTGATGGCCATCGACTGCGTCGATGGCTTGCTCGTCGGCGGCGCCAGTCTGCAGGCCGAGACCTTCCTTCCTATCATCGAATACAACCTGCGCTGACCACACGGCCGGTGACCACACGGTCGCAGCTTTCCATCTTCTTCTTCGACTCACTTTGCCTCTGCTGGCGGAGTTACTGCAATGTTCGTCCTCCACTATCTCGGTTGGGTTCTGTTCTTCATCTCGGCGCTGCTGCTGACCATCGTGGTGTTGCTGCAAGAGTCCAAGGGCGGCGGCCTCGCCGAAGCCTTTGGCGGCATGGGAGCCGAGACGTTCGGCGTGAAGTCGGGCGGCATCAACCGCTTCACCTTCTTGCTCGCAGCGATCTTCTGCGGCTCGGCGATCCTGATCAGCGCGACTTGGAACTTGTAGGGCTGGGTGGATCGCAAGACGCACAGCATGACGGGAGTCGGCTTCGCCGCTGGCGCCTGTGAAGTCGGCGAAGTGCGGATCGAAGTGCGCACCGTCAACGGCCGCGGCTTCAGCACCAAGCTGCGGGTGCCGCCGACCTGCAGTGGCTTCGAAGCGGCCATCGAAGAGGCGGTGAAGGCGCAGGTGCAACGCGGTTCGGTGATGGTCGTCATCGAGCGCGCCCAGGTGGCGACCCCGCTGCCCGACCGCGAGGTGTTGCGGGCCGTCGCCGTCGGTCTGCGCGCCATGGCGAGCGACCTACAGTTGTCAGCTCCTTCACTCGATTCGGTGTTGCAGGTGGCGCTGTCGGCTGGGCGCGGCGACGCCATGACGTCGCGGCCGTTGCCGCCGCAGTTGCGGGCGTTGCTCGAACGCGCGCTCGCGGAGCTGGCCGTGCATCGCGCCACCGATGGGCGCGGCACCGCCGAGGCGATCTTGGCCCAGCTCGGCGAACTGGCTGCCGGCGCGCACTTGGCGGCGGCGCGGGCGCCGCAGTTGGTGGCGGAGTACCGCGATCGGTTGCTGCAGCGCGTGCGTGAGTTCATCGCGGCGCATGTGCCAACCCCGCCGCCAGCCGCTGACTTGGTGCGCGAAGTCGCGTTGTTTGCGGACCGCGTCGACGTCGCCGAAGAGTTGCAGCGGCTCGAAGCCCACATCAGCGAAGTGCGCGCGGTCTTGGCGCGCGGCGGGGAAGTCGGCCGTCGGCTCGAGTTCTTGCTGCAAGAACTGTTGCGCGAGACCAACACACTGGGCTCCAAGTCGCCCGATACCACGATCGCGCACGCTGTCGTCGCGATGAAGACCAGCATCGATCGCATGAAGGAACAAGCCGCCAACCTGCAATGAGCACCGCGCGCGGCCAACTCGTTGTCATCTCGGGCCCGTCTGGGGCTGGCAAGACCTCGGTGTGCCGCGCGCTCAAGCAGCACCCGGACGTCGAGTTTTCGGTCAGTGCCACGACGCGCATGATGCGCGACGGCGAGCGCGACGCCGTCGATTACCACTTCTTGACGCGCGATGACTTCCAGCGGCGGCTCGCCGAGAACCAGCTGCTCGAGTGGGCGACCTACAACGGCAACATGTATGGCACGCCGCGTTGGCCGATGGATCAGGCGTTGGCGCGCGGCAAGACGTTCCTGGTCGAGATCGAAGTGAAGGGCACGCGGCAACTGCGCGAACGTGGCACCCCTGGCCTCTACATCTTCATCGCGCCACCGAGCCTCGACGAATTGCGGCGGCGTTTACAGAAGCGCGGCAGCAACGACGCGATTGAGATCGAACAGCGCGTTCGTATCGCCGAGGAAGAATTGGCGGCGGCGCGCGACCAGGTGGCGGGTGCGCCGCTCTACGACGTGATCCTGGAGAACCGTGATCTCGACGCCACGATCCGGGCCGTGCAGGAGCGCCTGTGGCCGTGAACCCATCGGTGTTGCTCGGCATCGGCGGCGGCATCGCGGCCTACAAGCTCGCCTTCTTAGCCAGCCGTTTGGTGCAGTGCGGCGTGCGTGTGCGCGTCGCGATGACCAAGCGCGCTTTGGAGTTCGTCGGCGCCCTGACGTTCGAAGGGTTGTGCGGCAGTCGCGCGATCCTGTCGTCGACGCAGGTTGATGCCGATGGCGCCGTGCCCCACATCGAGGCGGCGCGGGCGGCGAGTGTCTATGTGATTGCCCCGGCGACCGCCGACTTGCTGGCCAAGCTGGCGAACGGTGCCGCCGATGATGCGGTGACGTTGCTGGCGCTCACCTGTCGCTGCCCGGTGCTCGTCTGTCCGGCGATGAACGACGCCATGTGGTTGTCGCCGATCGTGCAGAGCAACACCGCCGCCCTGCGCGCGCGCGGCTGGCACTTCCTCGGGCCGGTGCAGGGACACTTGGCGGAAGGCTATGACGCCATCGGGCGCATGGTCGAGCCGGACGAGATTCTGGCGCGCACGCTGCAGTTGGCGGAGTCGTCGACGTGACGTGCACGCCGGTGCCGCGGGTGTACGAATTGCGCGGTCCGCTGGCGGCGACGGCACTCGACTGGTTGCACGTGCATGCCGAAGTGCAGGGCGCGATCGAAGGGGACGAACTGATCACGGTCTGGCTCGCCGAGGCGGCGCCGCCGTTGCCGTTCGCGGTGCATGTGCGCGAGTTGGCGGTGGATCCGGCCGCGAGTGCGATCACCGGCCTTGAAAACGATGCGGCGATCTTCGTTGCCGCCGACTTGCTGGTGCGGCCGCCGTGGGTCGAACGCCCCGCCGGATTCTCTGGCATTGAATTGATCGTGCCACGCGGTGGCGCTTTTGGCAGCGGCGAACATGCCAGCACGCAAGCCGCACTGCGCTGTCTGCACGCGGTGTGGGACGCGCCGCCGACCTTCGCCGACATCGGCACCGGCTCCGGCATTCTCGCTCTCTACGCCCACGTTCGTGGCTGTCCGTCGATCGCGGCGTGCGACATCGATGCGGCGTCGGTGGCGGCGGCGCAGGAACTGCTGCCCGCGGCCGCGGTGCACCTTGGCGGGGCCGAGACGATGCCAAAGGTGGCTGGTCTCGTCGCCAACATGACAGCGAGCGAATTGCGGGCGGCGATGCCGAGCATACTGGCGCGCTGGCGCCAGACCCACGTGCTCGTGCTCAGCGGCCTGCGCGCCACCGAAGTCGACGACATCGCCGCCCTGGTGCCGCATGCCGTCGCCCACCGCGTCACGGTGGATGCGTTCACCGCGTTGGCCTACCGCGGCAGCGCCGTCGTCAGGTAGCCGTCAGGTAGACGTCGAAGCGCACTCGTTCGCCTGCGATCGCAAACGACACGCCAGGGGCAAGCGGAGCAGCCGCCGGATCGCGTTTGACCACGACCCGGTCGCGCGCGACTTGCAGGGCCGCCCGCAGCAATTCGACTTCGCCGACGGGGGGGCCGACCAAGGCGCGACAGAGTTGCATGTCCTTCTTCACCTGCGCCCGCCCTTGTTGTTCGAACATGGGGTCAAGGCAGACGACGTCGGGCCGGTGTGCGGCGTCAACCTGACTCATCCAGGCCATCGCATCGCCGCCGACGACGGTTAATTTGCTGTGAAACCAGGACGCCGCGGCCGCATCGTTCGCCAAGAAAGCCAGTGCGGGCACGCGTTCGATCGCGGTCACGATGCAGCCGAGCGCGGCAAGAACCATGGCATCTCGGCACAAGCCCGCGGTCGCGTCGACGACCCTAAGACCAACCTGGTAGCGCTGCACCCCGCACGCGCGCGGCAGTGGTTCATCGCAGCGAGCGCCACGTAGACGCCTTGCCAACGGCCCGTTGAGAACGTCGAGGTCGACCGCCAAGCCAGCCAGCGACTGGGGCGCGCACAATTGCAAGCGGTCGGGGGTGCGCACGAGCTGCCACTGCGAATCGTCGCGACTCGTCGCCAGCTTGATCCCGAAACGCTCGGCGTTGTCGATGTCGCTGGCCTTGGGCGAAGGTGCGAGGGTTACTTCCGGGTTTTGCCAGCTAGGGATCATTCGCCGTTCGTTCGGTTGGCCGGACGCAACAACTAGCGAACAGAATGGCGCGGTCGCACGTCCAATGCCACGGCTGAGCCAATCTCGTCCGCCCCAACCTGAGAACGCCTAGTCATCCCGATTCGATCGCACGGCTCAGCCAAGTGTTAGTCTTTCGCAGATCGTCATCGCTTTGCCGATGCGCGGTCTGCGGCGATCGATACCTCCCTCCGTCACCCTCCTCCCATCCCATGCGGCGCCTGCATCTCAAGCTGTTTTACCTTCGCACCCGAATCAAGCGCGAAGCGCAGGGCGTCACTGCCAAGACTTTGGCGGTGCGCCCGGCGACGATGTCTCACCTCGAACAGGGACGTTCCCTGCCGACGTTGCCGATGTTGCTTGCCCTCTGCAAGCACTACGACGTCTCGCCGACCTACCTGCTCGACGACGACCGGCCGATTGATCCGGCCAACCGCGATCGCTGGTCGGAACGCGACAGCGTCGTGGCGCGCGGCAATTGGCTGGAAGTGGCCGAGGGCTCGATGGTGACCACCCACGATGGCGTGCGCCTCGTCGCCGTGCTGCAAGGGGCGCGCTTCTACGACGCCAGTGCCCAGGCCCAGCGCATGACCTGCCCCAACGCCGGCGCCGCCAAGGAACTCGAAGCCGGGCTGCAGACGGCGGGTCGCCACCGCGATAGCGAGCTCGAAGACTTGCTCACGCGCGAACTGATGGGGCAGCGCAAGCCGCGCACCAAGCCGGTCGCGAGGAGTGTGTTGAAGAGCGCCATGCACATGGCGCAGGGCTAGTCGAGTCGGGCCGATCGCGCAGGACGAATCGAGTCGGCGGGGCGAAGTTCAGTTACGCCCCGCCAGCACCCGTTCCAACACCTGCTCGCAACGGCGGGCGAACGTCGCCATGCGGTAGTTCGCCCGCGCCACCGCTAGGCCACCAGCCCGCATTCGCTCACGCAGGGCGGTGTCGTCGAGTGCGCGCGCGAGGGCTCGACCGAGCGCGTCCACATCGCCAGGCGGCACCAGCAGGCCGCTGACCTCGTGCGTGATCAGCTCCGGTGTGCCGCCGATGGCGCTCGCCACGACCGCACAACCGGCGGCCTGGGCTTCGGCGATGGTGCGCGGCGCCGACTCGAGCGCGATGCTCGGCACGGCGACCACATCGAGTTCGGCCAGCAGCGGAGCCGTGTCCGCCACTTCCCCGAGCCAATGCACACGGGCACCGGTGCCGAGTTGGGCGATGCGCTGCCGCAACTGCTCGGCGAAGCCGGCAATGTGCGCCAACGAACCGGCGAACAGTTCCCCGCCAACGAGCACGAGATGGGGGGCGCGTGGGCCAGCCCAGCGAGCGTGGGCCTGCACGAGGACGTCGTGGCCCTTCCGCGGGTCGAGTCGACCAATCATGCCGATCAGCGGCGTCTCGATTGGCACCCCGAGTCGTTGCCGCAGACCACGTCCCGTCGTCGAGAAGAAGCGTTCGTGCACGCCGTTGTGGATGGTGGTGGCGCGTTCACTCGCGGCAAACGCGCGGCCGACGCCGAGCAAACCAGCGCGGCTGGGGGCGATGACGTGGGCCGCTCGTCGGATGGCGAAGCGCGCGACGAACGCTTGCGGAACGCTGTGCAGATGCCACACACACCGCAGCGCTCGGTGTTGGGCGAGCACGGCGGCGTAGCCCGCGATCATGGAGTTAGCGACCAGGATTTGGCACCCCGTCGCCGCCGCCACGCGCCGCAGCGCGCGCGCCGCTCCAGGCACGCTCGCGGCCTTCTGCCAGGCGTTGGCGCCACCGATCTGGATGCGATGCACTGGCACGCCTAGCGCCGCGCATCGATCCGCCAGCGGGCCCGATCCCGGGACTGCGAGGTGTGGTTGGAAACGTTCGCGATCCAGCTCGGCGAGCAGTTCCGTCAGCACGACTTCGGCGCCACCCATTTCGACGACGTGGCTGCAGAACAAAATCGGCGTGACCGGCACCGCTGCAGGTTACGGCGCGGTCTGGCCCGGTGCCACGCCACCGCCTTGCCATCGCGAGAACGGCACCCCGGCCTGCAGTCACAAGCCAGCTCGCGTCGATGCAGGAATGTGTCGGCGCGCCCTTCCTCACAGCCTGAAGTCGCGGTGGTGATCCCGTGCTACCGCTACGCCCACTTCTTGCCGGAAGCCGTTGCCAGCGCCGTCGCGCAAACGTGGACGAACCTGCGCATCGTCATCGTCGACGACGGCAGCCCGGACGACACCGCCGCCGTGGCCCGCGCGTTGATGGCGCAGTTCCCGCACCGTCGCATCGATCTTATGCAGCAGCCCAACCAGGGGCTGGCCGCCGCGCGCAATGCCGGCGTGCGCGCCACGGCGAGTGCGTATGTGTTGCCGCTCGATGCCGATGATCGCCTGCAGCCAAATGCCGTGGAACGGCTGATGCACGCGCTGCTGAGCCAAGCTGCCGACGTCGCCACGCCGCTCGGGCGCACGTTTGGCGACAGCGAGCAAGCACTGGTGACCCGGCCCGTCACGCGCCGCCGTCTCTGCGCCAACAACTGCCTCATCTACGCGAGTCTCTATCGCCGGTCGCTGTTCGATCGCATTGACGGCTACCGCTCGCTCAAGCCGGGCTACGAAGACTGGGACTTTTGGCTGTCGGGCCTCGAACTCGGGGCGCGCTTCGTGCACGTGCCGGAGTCGTTGTTCTGCTATCGCAAGCACGGCACGACGATGTTGGCCGCCGCTGACCAGAAGGCGATGCAGTTGCACGCGAAGATCACCAGCTACCACCCGCGTCTGTATTCGCGTTGGCGAGTCGGGGTCGCCAATCGGCTGCTGCGCGATGGTGCGGCCGCGAGCGTGTGGTTGCGCTTGCAGATGCTGGCGACGTTCTTGTTCGATCGACGGCTGCGCTTGTTCTGGCGTCAGGCCATGGCCTTGCGCGCCACGAACATGCTGTCGACGTAACGGGCATCGACCCAGCTGGCGTCGGTGCGCACCAGTTCTTCGACCACGCGGCGCGGTCCGTCGTGCTTCGCGTGCACGACGTCGTGCAGCGCCAGATACCCGCCTTGGCGCACCTTGGGCGCCCAGTCGAGCACGTCTTGCTTCACCGCTTCGTAGCTGTGATCGCCATCGAGGAACAACAAGTCGATCGGCTCGCGCCAACCGCTCGCGTGCTGATGGCTCGTGCCCTGGCGAACGTCGACGACGTGGCGCAAGCCAGCGTCGCGCAGGTTCGCTTCGAAGGTGCCACGCAAGCCCGTGTCGAGGTTCTGCGCGCGCGCGTCGTAGGTGCCAGCGCTGGCATCGTCGCCGGTCGCGTCGAACGGATCGATGCAGCACAAGCGCGGCCGGAACTTGCCGCTGAGCCCGCTCGCCAAGCAGACGCTGCTCTTGCCTTGCCAGCTGCCGATTTCGACCGCCAGTGGATTCTCGTTCGGCAGTGCACGCGACAGTTCGAACAGCGCGATCGCTTCGTCGACGGTCAGCCAACCATCGATCGAAGCGAACGGCAGCAACGGCATGTAGCGAAGGCCGCGCAGCAGCAGCTTTGCGCGCGTGCCGAGTCGCCACGGTTTCTTGATCCACATCGCCGCTCCTATCGGCGATTGCAGCCGAACGGTTGAGCGCGACCTGTGCTTCAGGCGCGCAAGCCGCTGGCCTGGGCGAGGCCATCGCCGAGTCGACGCCAGCGTCCGCGCAGTTCTGTCACCCAGATGCCGAGGCCGAACGTGGTGGCGCCGGCGAGCAGCTGCAGCAGCAGCACCGGCCCGTTCCGTTCACTCGGAAGCATGCCGACCAGGTGGGTGACGAGGCCGGTAGCACCCGCGACGACGAGCGGTGCGACCCAGGACGGTGGGCGCCGTTGCCACAGCGATCGGGTCGCGATCAATCCCGCCGCGAGGTACAGGCACTGCGCGATGACCGCCGCTAACGCCGCGCCGCTGGCGGCGTCGGGTGGCCCTTGGTTGCTGCTCTGGGCGAACACTACGAGGCAGCCGAGGTGGAGCACAGCGGGCCACAGCAGGCTGTTGGCGAACGCGCGATCCCGATGCAGCGCCAGCAGCGCATGGCTGCATTGCCAAGCGAGGTGCTGCAGGCAGCCAGCGAGCAGCAGCCAGCGCAGCGTCGGCGCTGCCTGCGCAAACCCGGCGACGCTCGCCGACAGGGCGACCGCCAGGACGGCGCCACCCGCGAGCATCGGCAAGGTGGCGAGCGCCGTCGCGCGCAAGGCAGTGCTGAAGGTGCGGCTGGCGTCGCCGTCGGCGCCGGCATGCAGCAAATGCGGCAGCAACAAGCGCGCGAGTTGGCTCGACGGCACCAAAGCGGCGGCGGTGAGGCGCACCGCGAAGGCGTAGTAGCCAGCCGCCAGGTCGCCAAACAGCAGCGCCACCAACCACACATCGCCCAGGGTCATCAACTCGTGGGCGGTCTGCGCCACCGCCATCGCCGGCTGGGCGGGTGCGCGTTCGCCAACTTCGCCACCGCGCAAGCGAGCGACCGCCGGAATGGCGAGGGCTGCGTAGAGGCATCGGCACGCCAACGCGATGACGGCGACACTGGTGGCGCTATCGCCGCCGCCGCAAAACCAGGCCACGATCGCCAGCAATTGCAGGGCAGCGACGCCGGTCTCGAGCGCGACTTCGTTGCGGGTGCGGCCCGCGGCGTCGAGCAGGTTCTTCAAGTCGAATGCCGCTGGCAGCACCTGCAGCGCGCAGAACACCCAGAACCACGGCGCCGTCGAAGTGGCGAACGCGCAGCCGATCACCACGGTCGCTGCGATCGCGCCGAGGGCGAGCCGTTGGCGCACCGCCGCGAACACGAGCTCGCGCGCCGCGTCGGGCCGCGCCGCCAGTCGGCGCGCCGTCAGATTGCGCACGCCGGTGCCGGCCAGCACGGTGAGTACGGCGGCCAACGCCTGACCTTGGGCGAACAGGCCAAGACCCGCGACGCCGAGGGTGTTGCCGACCAGCAAGAAGCCGAGCAATTGGCAGAACCGCTGCATCACGACGCCGGCCCCGAGGGCGACCATCGTGCGGCGGATCGTGTGCTTCACGCCGACGTCATCGGCCGTTCGGGCTGGGTGAATGGAGTGGCCTCAGCTGCGGCGGCCTTCGGCGGCGAGCGGCCAAGCCGGGCCGCGGCGATACCGCAGGGGTGGCATCGGGTGCGCTGGTTCGGCGAGCCGCGCCTCGATCGCCTGCGCCAACCCGAGCACGCCATTGTGGTCTGGATGCGTCGACGAACACCAGAGATGGCCATAGCCGAACGTCCACGACAGAAAGCGTTGGCGCAGCGTCGGGTGGTCGTGCGCGATCGCGGTCGGCAGCGCCGGCGTCAGTTGCTCGGCCGTGACCCGCGTGGCGACGCCGCGCACGCCATAGAGTGCGTGGCCCGTGTGCAAGACCGGCGTGCCGGCGAGCAGGGCGATGCTGGCGAGAGGGTGGTTGATCGTCACCGTCGCCAACGCAGTCGCGGCCGCCACGGCGGCAGCGGCGGCGGGCACCACGGTGTGGGCGCCAAAGCGTGGCAAGCGGGTGCTGCCAGCGGCGACGATGACGAGGCGGACGTCGTCATTGAGCGCTTGCACCGCGTTCGCGGTTTGGCGCACGAGTTCGGTCGACGAGGGGGCGTTGCCACCATCGAGCAAGACGCGGGCATCGTCCGGCCGCTGCAACAGCACGGTGACAAAGGGGGCGGGTGGCAACACCCAAGGCCGACTCGCGGCGGGCTGCGGCTCGAGCGCGAGGCACCAACTGGTCAGCGCCTGCCATGCCCCGGCGACACCATTGTCACCCAGCATCGGCAACACATCGCGCAGCCGTTCCAGCAGGGGCGGCACCTGCACGCCCACTCGCGGCAGACCAAACGGCAGCGTCTGCGCCAGGGCACTCGCCAAGCACGCGCGCAGCAGATCCGGTTCGCCCGTGACGACGCGAAACTCACCCGCACCGCGTCGACTGCAACTGGCATCGCCGTCGATGCCCCGTTCGTCGACCTGCAGTGTGTGCGGCAGCAGGCCGTCGCCGGTCCACAGCACCCGACAGCCGACTGCTCGTGCGCAGAACTGCAGCAGCACCGCGTCGGCCGTGCGGTCTTGATGCAGCAACAGCAGGTCGGGCGCCTCGGTCGCGAACCAGCTCTGGAGGGCGGTCCCCACCTTGGCCAGACCTTCATCCTGGTGGCGCCAGAAGGTCTGTGCGGCCGGGCTCGTGCACAGCAGCGACACGCGGTGTCCACGTTGTCGCAAGGTGCGAATGAGCCGCTCGTGCAGATGGAAGCGGTCGATCCCAGGTGTTCCCACGACGATGTGACCCATGCCGTCGAGAGCTTGGATCGACTGGCAGTGCCGTCGACCTTGATCGCGGTGTTACGCCTGGAGAGAACCGCGAACGGGATTGCATGCGGCCGCTGCCACGGCGTGGATGCTTCGCTACACTTCTGCGCCTTCCTGCCAACACAGAGCCCACTCGCCAGTGGGCGCCACGTTCGAGGTTCTCGCATGCTGCGTTCTGCTTTTCTTGCCACGGCGACGCTCGTCGCCATGACGGTCGGTGCAGTGGCCCAAACCGTGCCGACGGGATTTGTGATCGACACTGTCGTGGGTAGCGGCCTGCAAGCCGGCCACGACTTCTGCTTCCTGGCTGACGGCCGCGTGCTGATCGCCAACCGCGCGGGCCTCGTGCAGATCTATGCGGGCGGCGGGGTCGTGAGCGTCGGCACCGTGCCGAGTGTGGAGACTGGCAGTGAGAAGGGCCTGCTGAGCATCGCCGCCGACCCGGCCTTCGCGAGCAACGGCTACATCTACGTTTGGTACTCGAGCACGTTGGATGCCTTCATGCACCTCGATCGGTTCACGTGCACCGGCGACTTGGCGAACCCGAACAGCACGCTGGTGTCGTTCGCCGCGGCCAGTCGGCGCGTGGTGCTTGGCGCGGTGCCGGACACTGCGTTCAACCACAATGGTGGTTCGGCCCGCTTTGGCCCCGACGGCATGCTCTACCAGAGCATCGGTGACGACGCCTCCGGTTGCGTCGCCCAGAGCACGACGTCGTCGCTCGGCTGCGTGCTGCGCATGAACGTCAGCACGCTGCCCGCTGGCGGCAGCACGGTGGCGCCTACCTTCACGTCGCTCGACCCAGGCAACAACCCGCTCAGTGCGAACGCCGACATCAGCCAGCTCGTGCTGGCGCACGGTCTGCGCAACCCCGTTCGCTTCGAGATCGATCAAGCGACTGGCAACCTCTACATCGGTGACGTCGGTCAGAACGCGGTCGAGGAGTACAGCGAGTACGTCTACAACGGCGCCGGGCTGGCGCTCACCAACTTTGGTTGGCCGTGGCGCGAAGGCAACAACTCCTTCTCCACGTGTGGCGGCAGCATGCCCGCGGTGCAGGCGCCGATCGCAGCCGTGCCGCAGGGTGGCTCGTGGTTCTCGGCGATGGGCGGACCGCGTTACCGCAACCAATCGGCTCAGTACGACTTTGGCGCCAGCTACGAAGGCAGCGCGTTCTACCTAGACTACTTCGCGGGTGAAGTGCGTCGCCTCGTCAACACTGGCACCTGGGTGGCAGCGCCTGCCGTTCCTGGCCAGCCGAGTGCGACCAACTGGGGCAACAACTTCATCGGCACCGTCAGCATGCGCCAAGGTCCCGATGGCGGCATCTGGTTCTTGCAGCACCCCGGCACCTACCCGTCGACCGGCGGCACCTTGAAGCGCATCCGTCCACTCGGCCCCGTCAACAGCGTCGCCGCGATCAGCGGTGGTGGCCAAGTGGTGCCAGCGACCGAGCCGTTCACGACGCCGCTGGTGGCGCGAGTCTTCGACCCCAACAGCAACCCGCTGGCTGGCGGCACGATCAACTTCGTGGTCTCGGGCGGCGGCACCTTGTCGACGGTCAACCCGGTGATCGCGGACGCCAACGGCTTCGCGCAGACTTCGGTGACGGCAACGTCGCTGGGGGGTGCGATCACCGTGACGGCGACCACTCCAGGCGCTCAGACGAACGGCACGTTCGCACTGTATGCGCGCAAGGTGACGGTGACGCCCGCCGGCACCCTGATGGTGGTCTCCGCCAGCAATACGACGACGGCAGTGCCCGCGACGGTGCCGCTCATCCTGATGATGTCGTTCCCCGGTTCGCCGATCCTGCCGACGATCATCGGTCCGATCTGCACCGACCCTGGCTATGCGCTGACGATCGTGCTGGAAGACGGCACCGGGGCGTTTGGCGGGGTGTCGTTCTCAGGCACCGGTGGCATCGGCAATCCCGGCAAGACGTGGCTCTACACGGTGCCGGCTGGGTTGCTGACCGGTCAGCTGATGAAGTTCCAAGCGGTGGGCTTGGACGCGGTGACGGGCTGGTTCCGGACGAACTGCGAGACGCGTCAGTTCTGATGTAGGGCTGGTGGTCCCTGCTGACAGGTGCAGGGCACCCCCACAAGCCTCCGAACGCCGACGCGTGAGGAGGCTTGTTCGTTCCTGGGAGTGTGTGGCGTGAGCCTCGCCCCAACCGCACCCTTGACCCTCAGGGGGGGGCTCCGCACAATCCTCGCCCCCTTTCCCTCCCCCGCCCCCACTCCGTCCCCGATGCCGCGTCCGCTGGCCGTGATCTGCTTGGCTGCTGGCCTTGGCAAGCGCACCAAGGTGAGCTTGCCCAAGGTCTTGCTGCCATTGTGTGGCCGGACTTTAGCGGCGTCCGCATTGGCCGCCGTCGCCAGCTTGCAACCGGCGCGCACCGTCGTCGTGCTGCATCACCAGAAAGACAAGGTGCAGAAGTCGCTGCAAGATGCCGTGGGGGGAATGTTCGCCCGGCTCGAGTTCGTCGACCAAGGCGCACCGAAGGGAACGGGTCACGCCGTGCAAGTCGCGATGCAAGCGTTGGCGGATTTCCGCGGCGATGTGCTGGTGATCTACGGCGATTGCCCGCTGATCACGACGGCCACGCTGCAAGAGCTGTGTGCGTTGCGCGGCTCGTCGCCATGCAGTGTGCTCACCGCCTACCCCGACGATGCGACTGGCCTCGGCCGCATCCTGCGCGATGACGAAGGCCGCTTCTGCGGCATTCGCGAACACCGCGATTGTTCGGAGGACGAGCTGGCGATCGACGAGATCAACGCCGGCTTCTACTGCTTCGATAGCGACGCGCTGCGACCGGCCCTCGCCAGCTTGACGCCGAACAATGCGCAGGGCGAACTGTATCTGACGGACGCCGTCGCCAACTTTGTGCAGCAGGGGCAGGACGTGCAGACGCTGGAAGCGGCCGACGCCGCGGAGATCACCGGCGTCAACTCGCTGGCGGATCTGGCCGTTGCGCGCGCGATGATGCAAGAACGCATCCTGCTCGAACACCTGAGCAACGGCGTGCTCATCATCGACCCGACGACGACCTGGATCGATCAGGGCGTCAGCATCGGAGCCGACACCAAGATCCAGCCATGCACTGTGATCGGTGCGGGGTGCGCCATCGGCAGCCATTGCGAAGTCGGCCCGTTCGCGCATCTGCGTGCGGGCACCGTGCTCGAAGACCACGCCGAGATCGGCAACTTCGTCGAAGCCAAGAAGACTCGCATGGGAGCTGGCGCCAAGGCCAAGCACCTGACGTATCTCGGCGACGCGACGGTGGGGGCGAAGGCCAACATCGGTGCAGGCACCATCACCGCCAACTACGACGGTGTGCACAAGTACGAGACCAAGATCGGCGCGCGCGCGTTCCTCGGCAGCGGTTCGGTGATCGTGGCGCCGAGCGAGATCGGCGACGACGCGATGACTGGTGCCGGGGCGGTGGTCACGCGCGGCAGCAAGATCGGTGCGAGTGAAGTGTGGGTCGGGGTGCCGGCCAAGAAGCTGAAGATGCGCGAGTTGCCACCCCGCCAAGGACAGGCGATGAGCAAGGACAAGCCATGAGAATGCGCGGCGAACGTTTGCGAGTGTTCACCGGCACCGCCCATCCGCGGCTGGCGCAGGACATCTGTGCGTTCATGGGAGTGCCGCTCGGCGCCTCGTCGCTGGCGCGCTTCCCGGACGGCGAGATCAACCTCAAGGTCGAATGCGATGTGCGCGGCGCCGACGTCTTCGTCGTGCAGCCGACTTGTCCGAGCGTGCATGAGAATCTGTTCGAGCTGTTGTCGTTCGCCGATTGCTTGCGGCGCGCATCGGCGGATCGCATCACGGCGGTGATCCCGTACTTCGGCTATGCCAGGAAGGACCGCAAGGACGAGGGGCGCGTGCCGATCAACGCCAAGTTGGTGGCCAACCTCTTGGTCACGGCCGGCTACGACCGCGTGGTCGCCGTCGACTTGCACGCCGCGCAGATCCAGGGCTTCTTCGACATCCCGGTCGACCACCTCTACGCGCGGCCAGTGATGATCGAGCGCGTTCGCCAGCTGGAGACCAAGGACGTGATGGTGGTTTCGCCTGACATCGGCGGCACCAAGCTCGCTCGCGCTTACGCAAAGGATCTCGGTTGCGACCTCGCCATCATCGACAAGCGCCGCATCAGCGGTGAGCAGACGGTGATCGAGCACGTGATCGGCGACGTCAAGAACCGCGACGTGTTGCTGGTCGACGACATGGTTTCGACCGGCGGCTCGATTGTGGATGCCGCCCGCATCGTCAAAGAGAAGGGTGCACGCAAGGTGTTCATCGTCGCCACGCACGCCGTGTTGTGTGGCAACGCCGTTGAACGCCTCAACGGCGCCGACGTCGAGAAGATCCTGTTCGCCGACACCGTGCCGTTGCACGACAAGAAAATTCAACGCCTCGAGGTCTGCTCGATGGCACAACTGCTCGCGCGCGCGATCGATCGCATCCATCGCAGCGAGAGCGTCAGCAAACTGTTCGAGAGCGAGCGCTGACCGCTCGTTCCCAATCCGCATCGATTCCATAGAGGTAGTCCAATGCAAGTTGTTCGCATGAAGGCCGAGCGTCGCTCGGCACTCGGTCGCAATCGCGTGGCAGTGCTGCGCAAAGAGGGCTGGTTGCCCGCGGTCGTCTACGGGGAAGGCCAAGAGCCGATCTCGATCTCGATTTCGGAATGGGAACTCGAGCAACACGTGAAGGCGCACCACCGCGTCTTCCAGCTCGAAATCGGCGGCGTCAGCCAGGCGGCGTTCTTGCAGGCGGTCTCGTGGGAGAACACCACGGACCACCCGGTGCACGTCGACTTCAAGCGCATCGACTTGACGAAGCCGATCGAGGCCGATATCGAGGTCGTTCTCGCTGGCCACGCGATTGGCCTCACCAAGGGTGGCACCATGGTGAAGGACCACATCGTGATCAAGGTGCGCTGCTTGCCCACCGAGATCCCGGACTCGATCGAGCACGACGTCGCCAAGTTGGAGATCGACGACATCGTGCTGGCGAGCCAGCTCGTGCTGCCAACGGGTGTGAGTCTGGTCACGCCTGGCACGACGGCTGTCTGCCACGTGGCCAAGCTGGCGGCGCAAGAAGTGCCTGCGGCCCCGGTCGCGGTTCCTGTTGCCGAGGCGGCGGCTGGCGAGAAGGCTGGCGACAAGCCGGCTGACAAGGGCGCGGACAAGCCTGCCGGCAAGGGTGACAAGAAGTGATGCCGGGAGGCGAAAGGGGGCTTGCCGCGACGCGGCACGCCCCCTAGCCTCCTCGCCCCTCACGCAGAGCCATGAGCTGGCACCGCATCGCTTTGGGCATCGGCAACCCCGGTCCCGAATACGACGCGACCCGACACAACGTCGGGTTCATGGTGCTCGACCACGTGGCGCAGCGACTAGGGGTGGCCTTCACTCGGCTCGAACGGCACGCGGACGATGGTTCGCGCAGCTTTTCGGGCAAGGTAAAGGCCAGGACCTGCGAGGGTCGCCGCAAGGGACGTTCGTTCCTTTTGGTGAAGCCGCAGACCTACGTAAACCTGTCCGGTGACGTCGCGGGACCGCTCTTGCGGTTTGCGGGACGGCAGCCGGATTCGCTCTTTGTAATCGTTGATGACCTGAACCTACCGCTGGGCCGGATGCGCATCCGGCCGTCGGGGAGTGCAGGGGGCCACAACGGCCTCAAGTCCATCCAGCAGTGTCTGGGTACGGACTGCTATCCCCGTCTCCGTCTCGGTATCGGGCCCATCGCCAGCAGCGAAGCAAAGTCAAAAGACGGCAAGTCAAAAGACGGCCGGGCAAAAGACAGTGCCTCGACTGGTGACGGCGGGCCCAAAGGACCGCGTCCGACCGATTGGTCGGACTTTGTCCTAGCGCCATTCCTCCCGGAGGAACGTGAGGTTCTCGGTCGTGTCTTGGTTCGTGCTGCCGACTGTGTTCAGGAATGGCTCGACGGCGCGGATCTGCAGAACCTGATGGGAACCTACAACACATCGAATTCGAACACATCGGATTCGAACACCTCGGATTCGGGCCAACGCCCGGGAGAATGAAAGTTGCAACGCACCCGCACTTACGAATGTATGTGCCTACTCGACAATCGAGAGGTACGGAAAGGCTGGCAGTCGCTGAAGGACTCAGTCGCTGCCATGTTCACCAAGCACGGCGCCAAGATTCTCAGCTGTCGTCGCTGGGAAGAGCGTCGGCTGGCCTACGCGATCCGCAACCAGCACCGCGGCACGTACCTGCTGATCTACATGGCAATCGACACGCAGAACGTCGCCGCGATCCGGCGCGACCTGCAGTTCAGCGAGGCCGTGATGCGCTCGCTGTTCATCGAATGTGCCGAAGTGCCGCAAACGGCGTTCGAGCCGGAAGCCGCGTTCGACATCAACGCCATTCCATCCGATGACACACCGGCGGCCCCGCCGGTGGTCGAAGCACCTAGCGCTGATTCGGTCGCAGAGACCTCGGCCGAAGCCACAACGGAGGCCTAACCATGAGCAACATGATGAGCAACGGTGGTGGGCGCGATGGCGGTCGTGACGGTGGCCGTGACGGTGGCCGTGACGGTGGCCGCGATGGCCAACGGCGCAGCAGCAAGTTCGGACGGTTCGGAGCCAAGCGCCGCGAGGTGATGCCGGAAGAGCCGCTGGACTACAAGAACATCGTCTACCTGTCCAAGTTCGTGTCGGCCAACGGCCGCATCCAATCGCGCAAGCGCACCAACTTCTCTGGGCAGAATCAGCGTCAGCTGGCGGAAGCCATCAAGCGCGCACGTCTTATCGGCCTGATGCCGTTCGTTGGGAGGGCATGAAATGGAACTCCTGTTGAAGCAGAATGTCGAGCACCTCGGTCGCATCGGCGATGTCGTCAAGGTCAAGTCTGGTTACGCCCGCAACTACTTGTTGCCGCGCGGTTTTGCGGTGTCGGTCACGAAGGCCAACGTCGCCGGGATCGAACGCGCCCGCAGCCTGGCTCTCGCCGAAGAGACGCAGCGCATCGCCAGCATGAAGGAGTTTGCCCAGAAGATCGCCGAAGCGTCGGTGACCATCGAAGGGCGCGCCAATGCCGAAGGCCACTTGTTCGGTTCCGTCACCGGGGCCCACATCGCTGCGTCGTTGCGTGAGAAGGGCGTCCAGGTCGAAGACAAGCAGGTTCGCCTGGCCAATCCGATCAAGGAGATCGGTGTGTACGACGTCATCGTGCACCTCCACGTGTCGGTCGAAGCGACCGTCAAGGTTTGGGTCGTCCAGCAGAAGCCGGCGTGAGCGCGGAGCGGCGGCTAGCCCGCCGCTCGCGCCACCTGGCCCCGCTGCGGCTAGGCTCCGCATTGTCGATGCTGCATGCAGCGGCGTCGGCGGCCGATGAGGCAATGCCGTGAACGAAGCGATCCGCGTCTCTCTGATCAGCCTTGGCTGTGCCCGCAACCTCGTCGATAGCGAGGTGCTGCTGGGCCACGTCGTCGAAGAAGGGCTGCAGGTCGTCAAGGACCCGGCCGACGCGGATGTGGTCGTAGTCAACACCTGCGGCTTCATTGAAACGGCCAAGCAAGAGTCGATCGACACCATCCTGTCGGTGGCACGCCTCAAAGTAGAAGGTTCGCTCAAAGGCGTCATCGCGGTCGGCTGCCTAGCGCAGCGCTACGGCGAGGAACTGAAGAAGTCCGTGCCCGAGCTCGACGCCGTGTTCGGCCTGTCCGACTACTCGGGGGTGCCGGCGGTGGTGCGTCGCATCGTCAACGGTTCGAGCCGTCGCTGGGTCGCCACCGTCGACGGCGGCAAGCCCAAAGGACCACGCAGTGACACCAAGCGGTTCTTGCTGACGCCGAAGAGCTTCGCCTACCTGCGCATCAGCGAGGGCTGCGACCACACGTGCACGTTCTGCGCCATCCCCAAGATGCGCGGCAAGAACCGCAGCAAGCCGATCGACGTGCTGGTCGAGGAAGCGCAAAACCTCGCCGCTGCTGGAGTGCAAGAACTGGTCGTAGTCGCGGAAGACAGCACCGCCTTTGGCCTCGACACCACACGCAAGCGCCAGATCCACACGCTGCTTGAGAAGCTCGGCGACGTCGACGGCATCCGTTGGATCCGCCTGATGTATGCCTACCCGCACACCGTGCGGCCAGAGCTGACGACGTTCCTGCGCGAGCACCCCAAAGCGGTCAAGTACCTCGACATCCCGATCCAGCACATCAGCTCGACCATGCTGCGCGCGATGAAGCGCGGCGTTTCCGGCGACCAAGTGCGTGGCATCCTCGACCGCCTGCGTGAAGAAGTGCCGGGCATCGCCGTGCGTAGCACGCTCATCAGCGGCTTTCCTGGCGAGACAGAAGAGGACTTCGCGGCAGCCAAGGCGCTGGTCGAGAGCTATCGCTTTGAACGGCTTGGCGTGTTCCCGTATTCGCAGGAAGAGGACACGCCCGCGTTCGACATGCCCGATCAGGTGCCGGCCGCCGTGGCCGCCGCCCGCACGGCAGAACTGATGGAGATGCAGCGCGTGGTCATGCGCCGCTTCCACCAGGGCCTCGTCGGCAAGACTTTGCCCGTGCTCGTCGATGGCTACGACAGCGACGCCAAGCAGCTGGTCGGTCGCACCTGGGCCGACGCACCTGAGGTCGACGGGCGAGTGCTGCTGAGTAAGGGCAGTGCGGTTCCCGGCGAGATCGTGCAAGCCACGATCACTCACGCCCACGACTACGAACTCAGCGGTCGCGCCGAGCCGCCGACGAAAAAGGCATGAACCTGCCGAACCTGATCACGCTGGCTCGGCTTGTGCTGACGGCGGCGGTCTTCGTCAGTCTTGAGAGCATCGCCGATCCGCTGCACGCGAATGCGAAGTTGGTGTGGATCGCGTTCGTGTTGTTCTTGATCGCCGCGTTCACCGATTTCCTCGACGGCTACTTGGCTCGTCGCTGGCAGATGGTGACCGCGTTTGGGCGCGTCGCTGATCCGTTTGCCGACAAGGTGCTGATCGCAGGTTCGCTCGTCACGCTGTTGCAGTTCCCGGCCGCGACGACCGTGCTGACCACTTGGTATGTCGTGATCGTGATCGCTCGCGAATTCCTGGTCACCGCGATCCGCGGCGTCGTCGAAGCCAGCGGCCGACCGTTCCCAGCGGACCGCCTCGGCAAGTGGAAGATGGTGGCCCAGTGTTGGACGGTCGGCGCCCTGATGACCATGGTCGCAGGCACCGACATTTGGGTGTGGGCCGCCCAGTGGGGTTTCTGGGTCAGCCTCGTGCTCACCGTCGTTTCCGGCTTCAACTACGTGATGAAGGCGCGCGACGTGTTGTTTGGCGGTGCCAAGTGAACGCTCTCGACCGCGGTCGCTGGCTGCTCATCACCAGCTTTGGCCTTGGCTGCTCGCCGTGGGCTCCCGGCACCGTGGGCACGCTCGGTGGTGTGCTGCTCGGCGTCACCTTGCAGTGGGCGCAGCCGGCCCATGCCGTGCTGGCGTGGAGCCTCGCTGCGGGCGTGCTGTTCATCTTCGGTTGCTTGCAGACGAAGTTCGTTGCGCGCACCTGGCCGAAGGCAGATCCAGGCGCCTTCGTGCTCGACGAAGTGGTCGGCTACCTCGTCACCCTGATCACCTACGCCTTGTTGGCGCAGAAGCTGCCGAACGGGTTCGCGCACATGGGGGCCTTCTTCGCCTTCCGCGTGTTCGACGTGCTCAAGCCGCAGCCCGCGCGCAAGCTCGAAGACTTGCCGGGGGCGCTCGGCATCATGGCCGACGACCAGATGGCCGGCGTCTATGCGGGGCTCGCGCTCTTCCTCGCGCTGCCGCTCGTCGGTGGCTGACTTCGTAGCGGCTGACTTCGTAGCGGCTGACTTCGTGCAGCTGACTTCGTGTGGCTGACTTCGTCGGCAGGCGGCGATTGCCAGCGTGACGAAGGCCGCAGCGATTGCCATGATGCCGCCACTCGGCTGAGCCCTGCCGATCGAACAATATGGCGCGCAAAGGCAATAAGTCGACCGGCAAGATCGCTAGCAAACTCGCGTTCGGCACGGCCATCGCCGGCCTGATTGGCGGCGTCGTGCTGACCACGATCCTGATGCAGATTCTCAGTGGCGGCATCACGACCCCCGCCGTCCTGCAACACGGCTGGCGGGTCGGTCTTGGCCTCGCGTTCTTGGTGGCGGCGATCGCCGGCATCGCGGGCCTCTTGCTCGGCGGCAAGATCGCGGCGCGCGTCACGGACGTTGGCCTTGGCATCAGCAAGCTTGGGCGCGGCGGCGTCGAAGTGCGCGTGCGCGTCGGCGGCAACGACGAATTGACCTCGCTCGGCCGCGCCGTGCAGTATCTCGCCGACGACCTGCAGGCCCTGCTCAAGGACCAAGAGCAAGCTGGCGGTGGCATGCACGTGTCGATGGATCCACTCGTCAAGCAACTGCGCGACAAGACGGTGCCGCACCAGTTCCAGGAGATCGCGGGCTACGAAGTCGACGGCCAGCTGGCGGCGGGTTCGCGCGGTGGTCTCGACTACTTCGATCTTGTCACCACGACCGGCGAGAACGCGCAGAGCGTCGCCTACGTGGTTAGTGCCGAAGGCCACGGTGCGGTCGCCGTGCTCGCCTGCAAGCTTGCCCGCGACGAACTGCATCGAGCGCTGCTGGCCGGAGCGGTGCCGCGCAAGGCGCTGGCGCACACCAACAAGGTCTGCAAGTCCAACCTGCCACCGGGCTGCTGCGCAAAAGCAACGCTGCTGCAGATCACAGCGGACGGCTGCAAGCTTTACCAAGCGGGCGCGCGCACGCCGTTGCTGATCTGCCAACGCGGCGAAGTGCTCGAACTCAATGCCGAAGGCATCGCCATCGGGCTCGACGACGGGCCGGTGTTTGAGAAATCGCTGCGTTCGCAAGAGATCGCGATGAGCCCGGGCACGCGTCTGGTGCTCGGCAACGACGCGCTGCTGCGCTCCGAAGGCCTGCTCGACTTGCTGCGGCAGCATTCGCCGCGGCACACGCGCATGTTCATGAACGTCGTGCTCGGCGGCATCGAACAAGACTCCGGTGCGGACGGCCTGCGCGAGGACGTCGTGCTGATCACCGTCAAGAAGGCCGGCCAGCCATGAGTGTTGGCCGCGAGCCAGCGCCAGCGGGCACGTTCCAACGGCTCATCGAAGACATCTACTTCGAGCGCGACGCCGCGCGTGGAGTGCCAGGCACGCTGCTGTGGTTCGTCGAAGAAGTGGGGGAGTTGGTGCGCGCGATCCGGCGCCGAGAACGGCAGAACCTCGAAGAAGAGTTCGGCGATGTCTATGCGTGGCTAGCGACGCTGGCGTCCCTGCACGGCATCGACCTCGAGGCGATTGGCCGCAAGAAGTACGGAGTCGGCTGTCCGCGCTGCAATGCGACGCCGTGCAACTGCCCGCATGCGCCGACGGTGTGACCGAGGCGAATGCACGATCGTGCATGCCGAATGACCAGCAAGCACTGTGCAGGCTGCGCGAGGCCATGGAATGCACGATCGTGCATTGGCGGGTTGAGTTCGGGCCAGTCCGTGCCGAAGATGGCTTGGATATGCACGATCGTTCCTTTGAAAGACTGGGCCAAGCGGCGCGTGCCCGTCGGGCGGCGATGGGCCTAAAGCAGGTCGAACTGGCGGAACTGGCGCGTTGCTCCACGCGGTTCGTGCACATGGTCGAGGCGGGCAAGCCGACCGTGCGGTTCGACAAGCTGCTGGAGCTGTTGGCTGTGCTCGGGCTGGGCTTTCACCTTTCGCTCGGCGCCCGCTTCGTGGTGCCCGACGCCATGCTTGCGGATCGTCGATGAAGCTGGATGCGATGAAGCGCGCCGACGTGGCGGACGTGTGGCTGCCTGGTCGGCGATGTGCGCGCCTCGTGCGTGCGAAGGAGGGTATCGAGTTTGCCTACGAGGATGGCTACTCGGGGGCGCCAGTCGCGACGACGCTGCCAATCGACGGGGAGGCGACTCGCACCGCGGGCGGCGCCGTGCCACCGTTCTTCGCGGGGCTGCTACCCGAAGGGCGGCGGCTGGCTGCGATTCGCCGCGCGACGAAGACTTCGGCGGATGACGACCTCACCATGTTGCTCGCGGTCGGCCAAGACACCGTCGGCAACGTTCAGGTCGTACCGCATGGCGAGAAGCCGAAACTCAGCGCCGTCCTTGCCGTCGCGCAACCGGCCGAGATCGAGTTCGCCGAACTGTTCGAGAGCGTGTTGACGCCGGCGAATCTCGACCGCGCGGCCATCCCGGGCGTGCAGGACAAGGTCTCCGGTCGCATGATCGCGTTGCCCGTGACCCACGCTGGCGCGAGTTGGATCTTGAAGCTTGATCCTCCCGAGTTCCCGCATCTGGTGGCGAACGAAGCGTTCTTCCTCGCTGCCGCGCGGAGCTCCGGTCTTGACGTCGCGCATGCCGAAGTCGTGGTCGACAAGGTCGGTCGACAGGGACTGCTGGTGCGTCGATTCGATCGGGTCCAGGTCGACGGCGACCTCGCGGCCTTGGCGCAGGAGGATGCATGCCAAGCACTGGGCAGGTATCCGGCGGACAAGTACCGTGTCACTACCGAGCAAGTGATCGTTGGGCTCGCTCGCCTCACGCACGCGCCGCTGGTGGCCGCGCGAACGCTGCTGCGACAGTTCGCGTTCGCCTATCTGACTGGCAATGGCGATGCCCACGCGAAGAACTTCTCCCTGCTGCATCGCGATGGCGAATGGCGGGTGGCGCCTGCCTACGACCTGCCCAGCACGCATCCGTACGGCGACACGACGATGGCCCTGTCGATCCAGGGACGCTCGCGCGAGGACATCCGGCGCGCGGACTTCGTGCAACTCGGCGAGCAGTGTGGTGTGCCTGAGAAGGCCACCAAGCGCGTGCTCGACGATCTGCTGGCGGCGATGCCGTTGTGGTTCGACCGGCTCGGGGAGCTGCCGTTAGACCCGCGCAAGGTGCACAAGCTGGCGCAGGCCTGCCGGTATCGAGCCTCGCGACTGCGGGGTCGGTAACCCAGCGCGCCGGGCCCTGTCGCGGCGCGGCGAACGTGCAGGCTTCAGAACCCGATCACACCGTGCGCGCCATTGCTGGTCGTGATGCCGAGCGCGTTGGCGGCGGCGTCGAAGGCGAAGGCCTGGTTGTAGAACGAGAATCCGGGCGCGTTCGGCACCGTCCATTGCCAGAGGCCCGTGCCGAGCACGTTGGTGACGAGCGCCAGGTCGTCGCCAGAACTCAGCACCGAGCAGCCAGGGGCACCGAGGAAGTTGAGCGACAGCGGCAGTGGGGTGGGGCCGTAGCTGGTGTTCGACAAGCCGAGGAAGACGAACGCGAGGCCCTGCAGCGGCAGGTTCGTCACCGTCGTCTGGAACGTCTGGCCGACGCGCGGCAGGGAACCGCTGGACGCGGTCAGGGTCGGCACGCCGCGGCTGCCGAGGCAACCGGTGCCGAACGCGGTGTAGCTGGCGCCTGCCGGCATCTGGAATTCCCAGGTATCGCCGAGCACCCAGGTCTGGTTCAGGGCGACGTTCCAAACGGCAGCGCCACCAAACATCACGGTGCGCTGGCGAATGGGGTCGTAGGCCATCGCGGCGCCGAGGCGGCGGGCGGGTTCTACCGGCGTTGACAGCTGCTGCACGATGCCATTGGCGACGGTCCAGGTGTGGTTGGGCTGCGCGTTCAGCACGCTGTCGAACATCACCACTCTCTGCTGCGTGGTGTCGGCGGCGAAGGCACCCGTGGCGCCGGGGGCGCCAAGTGGCAAGCGCTGCTGCCAATTGTTGCCGTTCCATTCATAAAAGGCGCCGCCGCCAACGCCATTGGTGCCGAGCACGAGTCGCCCGGCGCTGCCATCGAACGCCATCGTCGCTTGTTCGACGGGCCATGGAATGACCGCGGTAGGACGCGGCGTCCACGCGAAGCCGTCCCACAAGTAGGTCTGGCTGACGGGCGTCATGCTGCCGCCGCTGTAGCGAGTGCCCACGTAGAGCACCGTTTGGTTGCGACCTGGATCGTGCGCCATCGCCACATTGCCGGGCGAGCCGCTCCCACCCAGTGTGGCTGGGTGCAACAGCCAATCACTTCCTGACCACAGCCACGTACTGCCTTCGTAGACCATCACCACGCCGTTGCCCGGGGGGTGGAACGTCATCGCGACCGTGGCGGGGTTCGCCAACTGAAAGCCCTGGAGCGGCGGGTTCGAGGTGAAGCGCCGCGTCCACACCGTGCCGTTCCACGTCCACGTCTCCTGGAAGCTGCCGCCGCCATTGGCCGGAACGCCACCAAACAGCAGCACATAACCATTGGCTTGGTCCCAACACATGGCCGGGAACGCGCGATTGCTTGGGGTCTGCAGAAAGTTCGTCGGGGTCTTGTCGACCCAACCTTGGGCGACAGCGACTGAGACCAGGACGGGAAGCACGAGACAACGCAGCATGGGGCACCTTCTTGTTGAGCGGCCCACGGTAGGAACGGCCGCGCGAGCCAACAAGGCCCCCTCCTACGCCATCTTGGAATCTTGACCCGGCTGCCGCGTAGCGCGCGCCGAACCTAAAGCCGCCTAGACTCCCGCGAATGCATCCTTCCCCCAGCGACCCGAGCCCTCGCCCCGCCGACTGGGAAGCGTTCTATCGCGACTACCGCAAGCCGGGATACGTCGCTGGCTTCGAGATCACGACGAAGTTGGGCGGCGGCATGTTCGGGTTGGTGTTCCGCGCGCGGCGCATGTCGATTGGCAAGGACTACGCGATCAAGTTCTTGCAGGT
>CANEYR010000036.1 GCA_947444055.1 Planctomycetota bacterium | reverse complement strand
TAGTCGAATTGCAACGTGGCCGCGACGGGCGCGGTCGCCGCCACCGGCAGCAACAGGGCCAGCAAGCCGAGTGGTTGCGAGGCTGGCACATGCGCAATGGCCGTCACTAAGAACTGCCGCGCCCCAGGAATCCTGGCCAACGTGCCAAGCACTTCCCCGACCTCGGCAGCGGGCACTTCGAACGGTCCATGCCGCCCCAACTCCGCGGCTAGGTCTTCGGCACCAGCACAATCGATGCGCACCAAGCGGTCGGCCACAAAGATGAACTGGTGCGCGAGCCCAACCCCGACCAACACGTTCTCCAACAAATGGCCGCCGCGCCGCAGCACCCCGCGCACCATCCCGACCTTTTGCTCGGCCGTCGGCGGCACATAGTCCACTTCGAAGCGAAAGGGCTCATCAACGTCGATCACCAGCGGCACCGACGGTTCCGAACTGCGCGGCGCTGCGACGAACACGCGTCCAGTCGCGGCCAAGAGCGGCACCACCGCCGGCATCGTGTCGCGCGCGACCGACCACGCTTCGCCAAGACTCAGGTTGCGCTCGTCGTGGCGGTAGTACAAGTAGCTACTGCGAGTCGCGCGCCGGTCGCGCTCGCACATGGCCAGCAAGGTACGATCGGCCAACGGCAAGCGGTCGCGCTGGTCGCTCGACAACTTCGTCAGACGCTGAGCGCCGAGTTCGCCGTTCTTCTTGCGGAAGCGAGTTTGCACCTGCACGGTCATGCTGATGCCGTCGGCGTTGCCACCTGGCTGCACGTGGTATTCGATCACCGGTAGGGCGGTGCTGCGGTCGGCGGCGGTCGGATTGGCAAACGGCTGCAGCAGACGCCGCCAGTCCGGCTGTGACTCGACCCGAGGCGGCAACGCCTGCGGTCGCTGCGGCGCCCGTGTGGTCCGCACGTCATCGTCCACGTGGTGGTTGCCGGTGATCGCCGCGAGGCGGTTCAAGTGGTCGACTTCGAGCAGCACCGCCCAGATGTGCAGGCAGGCCGCAGGATCACCCATCGGCTTGCAGGTACACGAGAAGTGCGCAATGACCGGCCGATCGTATTCGTACAAAGTGACATGCCACGTACGGCCATCGCGCACCGTCGCCGCGGCCGTGATCTCGCTGATGTCGACGAGATCCACGTGCCCACCCTGCCACAGCACCGTTCCGTGGATCTGCACGAGCGCCGACACGCGCCGCTGGTATGCATGCAGGAACTGGGTGGTCATCGGGCGAAGACGCTACGTGGCGTTCGCGATCTGGCAAGTGCGCGGCGCGCGAACGCGCGGGTCCTCGCGGGTGGTCGGTCATGCCTGCGTCGCTAGCAGCCAACCGTCCTCACGCAACCGCTCCAGCGCCACGGTCACGTGGTGTTCGGTGAACAAGTCGCCCTTGCGGCGATTCCACGCCCGCACTCCTTCCAGCACGCCAGCGACGTCCTGCCGCCGCTTGTCATCGTGCGCGCAGAGCCAATGCACTGTGGCTAGCAGTGGCGACAAATCCTGCGCGACCCTGCGCCTAAGGCGCAGGGTCGCCAGAACCACCGATATGGTGGAGGCGGCGGGAATTGAACCCGCGTCCCGAGATGCTCCGTCCTGAGCCTCTACGCGCGTATTCCGTCGTTTGATGTCGCCAGTGCTGCTCCGACGAACAGGATCGTCACTGGCCAGCTCGACTGTTTCTCGTCGCGGATGGGCCGAGCAGCCACCACGCGACCAGCCCGCTGTGTTGCGCCTTGGCCTCCCGCAGGCGAGGAGACCTCAGCGCTCACTGCTTAGTTCTTAAGCAGCGAGGGAGTAGTGCGTGTTGGCACTTAGTGTTTTCCAGTCGGATTTACGAGGTGCCTGGCCCTCGGCGCGCCACTCAGGTCGAGTCGGCATCCGGTCAAAGCCGATCGCCCCCGTGTCGTGCGGTTCTTATCGGCGAACGCGCGGCCGCGAACAAGGGGTGGGTTTCGGCGGCGCCGATCCCGCGCGTTCACGCCGCATCGTCGGCCAACGTCGGCACCGGCTCGACCGCGACCACGTTGCCCAGTTCGTCCTTCATCAGCCGACACGCCGCCACCTGCGGATCGTGGGTGAAGAACAGCCGCCCCGAGCGCGCCTGCAGATCCGCCAGCAGGGCCGTTTTCTCGTCGATCAGCAGTTCGGGATAGCGGTCGTAGCCCATCGTGATCGCGCGCCGAACCCACGGCAGGCCTGGGATCAGATCGGCACAGAAGAGCAGGGGGCCACGTTCGCCCGCGATCTCGGTCAGCAACATGCCGGGCGTGTGACCAAAGCTACGATGAAAACGATAGCCAGGGCCGAGCAGTTCACTCGACGCCCCGTCCACCAACTCGACGCGGGCACTCTGTTGCAGCAGCGACTGCAACTCAGGCACGAAGCTCGCACGGTCGCGAGCATGCGGCGTCTGTGCGCGCTGCCACGCTTCGGTGCCGATGACGTAGCGCGCGTTTGGGAACACCAACGACAACGCCTTGCCGTCGCCGTGCGTCGACAACACCCCACCGGCGTGATCGAAGTGCAGATGGGACAGCACGACGATGTCCACGGCGGGCGGCTGCACACCAATCGCCGCCAGCTGTTCGAGCAGCACATGCCGTTCTTCTTGCACACCAAAGCGCCGCCGCAACTCGGGCGCGAAGAACGCCCCGATGCCCGCTTCGCACAGAATGACGCGACCCGCGTCGCGCACGACGAGACAGCGACAAGCCAAGTCGATGCGGTTGTGTTCGTCGGCTGGCGCCCAGCGGCTCCACATCGCCTTCGGCGCGTTGCCAAACATGGCGCCGCCGTCGAGCTTCTGCGAGTTGCCGAGCACCGACCACAACCGTCGCATCACTTCTTCCCCGGCGGCGAGACGAGTTCGGCGATCTGCTTGGCCAGCGGCTGCAAGCGCACGCGCTCGAGGTTGCAGAGCAGCACCACCACCACGCCCTCGTTCGGCAACACATAGAGCATCGTGCTCACCCGCGACTGGGCGCCGCCGTGCGAGACCACGAGGCGCTCGTTCTCCATCGCGACGCGGCAACCGATGGCATACTCGATCTCCTTGCCGTCCTTCGTGCGTTGGCGCGTCCACATCTGCGCCAGCGTCGCCGGTTGCAACAGCCTGCCATCGAGCAGTGCTTGCGCGAACCGCACGAGGTCTTCGGCGGATGCACACAGCCCGCCGCCGCCAAGTTTGTAGCTGCCGTCCATCAGCTCGCTGTTGCGCAATCCGTCGTCGCCGCGCACATAGCCCTGGGCGCGACCACGAATGAGGCGCCGCACATCGTCGTCTTGCAGCGTCAACGCCGCGCATGGCACCGCGATCCGTTCCTTCACCACCGCGGCGAACGGCTGCTTCGTCGTCGCCTCCACCACCGCCGCGATCAGGTTGAACCCATAGGTGCTGTAGTGGTAGGCGGTGCCTGGTTCGTGCAGCAGCGCATCCGCGGCGAAGCGCGCTAGCGATTCCGTCTGGGTCGTGTAGTGCAGTGTGCTCTCGGCTTCGCCGCGGTAGTGGCGAACGCCGCCAAGGTGTGCGAGCAACTGGCGCGTGGTCACCGGCCACTGCTTTTTCGGCCACGTCGGCACCAACAGGGTGACGTCGGCGTCGAGGTCGAGTTGCCGAGCCTCCGCAAGCTGCAGCGCCAACACCGCCGTCACTGGCTTGCTGATGGAACCCAACCGGTACACCGTCTGCGCCGTGGCGGCGACGTCGTTCTCGATGTCGGCAAGGCCAAAGCCGCGGCGGAACGGGAGCTCGCCCATCACACCGACGACGCACGACAGCCCGGGAATGCGGTCGCGCAGGATCTGCTGCTCGATGGCAGTCACTACCGGCGCTACCCAGGTCGCTTCCTGAGCGGTCAACAGCCCAACGGCGAGGCAAAGCACGGACGACAAGCGCGTGAAGGTCATGGCGGCAACCGACGGTCCAGGGGGCCGCCACAGCCTACCGCTTGGCCCATGAGATGCTCTCAATCGCGACACCTTCATCCACCGATGCATAAGGAACAACCCGCGGCTGCAACGTCGCTGGAACCGAACCGCCATGTCCAAGTCCATCGTTCTCTCCGCACTCGCCTGCTGCCTACCGACCGTCGTGGTCGCGGCCGTTTCTTGGTCCGCGTTCTACACCCGCGGTCAAATGCTGCTCGGAGCCATGATTGGCGCGAGCGCGGTGGTCGGCGGCGCCATCGGTGCACGAGCCGGACGCGGCAACGGCCAACTCGCCATGGCGAACCAGCTGCGGCAGCTGATGGGCAAGAATGCGGGCGCTGGCTGTGCGGGCCCCTTCGACCCGTTCGCCCACGGGGACAGCACGGAACTGGCCAAGCAACTGAACGCGTTCGTCGGGCAAGTGCAGCACACGATGGCGGCAGTGCGCGACTTCGCGAACAATCTGGCCGCAAGCACGCGCGAGACCAACCAGACGAGCCAGACCGTCGCCGCCAACGCCAAGGAGCAATCGACGTCGCTGCAAAGCATTTCGACGGCGCTCGAAGAGATGACAACCATCGTGTCCGGCAGCGCCAAGAGTGCCGAGGACGCCAGCAGTCTGGCGCGCACCGCCGAGACGGCGGCGACCAACGGCACCGCCGCCATGCAGCGCATGGTGCAGGCCATGGGCGAAATCCAAACGTCCAGCACTGAGATCTCGCGCATCATCAAGGTCATCGACGACATCGCCTTCCAGACGAACTTGCTGGCCCTGAACGCCGCCGTCGAAGCCGCTCGCGCCGGCGAAGCAGGCAAGGGTTTCGCGGTCGTCGCCGAAGAAGTGCGCAACCTCGCGCAGCGCAGCGCCGAAGCCGCCAAGAACACGTCGACGCTGATCGCCGAGGCCAGCCAGCGCGCCCAGCGCGGTGGTCAGATCTCGCAGGAAGTCGACGGCATGCTGCGCCAAATCGGCGACGCAACCACGCGCTTCACCAGGCTGGTCGCGCAGATCGCCACCAGCACCAAGGAACAGTCGAGCGGCATCCAGCAGATCACGCGCGGCGTCGCCGAGATTCAGAGCGTCACCCAACGCAACACCGCCGGTTCGCAAACGCTGGCGCAGGCCTCGACCGCCACGACTGCGCAAGTGGAGTGGCTGGCCCAACTGGTCGACGGCTTGAGCTAACGAACGCCGAGCCCGCTCGCGATCACCGACTGCGAGCAAGTCGTGGTTGCAGTGGCGCGCCGCGTCCGGCACGCTCGCCGTATGAGTGGTGAGGCGTCCCTCCGTCCCGAACAGCGTCTGCAGCGGCGCGTCATCGCCTACTGGCTAGTTGGCGGCGCGCTGACGACCACCGTGCTGACCGGTCTCGCGTGGTTTGTCGGGCGCCCCTTGCTCGTGGAGCATTGGGACAAGTGGTCATCGACCTTCGATCTCGTGCTCGCGGGTGCCTGCTTTGGTCTCTTGGCGATCACGCTGATCGAACCACCGCTCGCCTATGCCCGCTGGCGCTACGCGTTCCTCGGCGACCTGTTGCTGATGCGCTACGGCATCCTGTTCGTCGAAGAACGGGCGGTGCCGGTGCGGCGCATGCAACACGTCGACTTGGTGCGCGGCCCGATCGAACGCTTGTTCGGTCTCGCCACGCTGGTTGTCTTCACCGCGGGCAACGAAGGCTCGTCCTTCCGCGTGCCCGGCTTGGGCGTTACCGATGCCCAAGAGTTGCGCGACCGCATCGTCGAGGCTCGTGGTGACGGACGCCTCTGAGCCAAGCGCAGTGCCACCAAGCGCAGTGCCAAAAGCCGTGGCGCCAACCGTGCTGGCCAGCGGCCATCTGCACCCGGCGATCCTGCTGCTGCGGTTGCTTGATGCGTTGCGGAAAGCGGCGGTGCCGATGGTGTTGGGCGTCGCCGTGCAGTCTTGGTGGCTGGTGGGCTTTGGCATCGTCTTGTTCTTGCTCAACCTCGGCTACGCGACGGCTCGCTACCTGACGCTCGAATACACCCTGACCACCGACGAACTGCGCGTGCGCGAAGGTCTGCTCGAACGGCAAGAACGACGCATCCCGCTGGATCGCATTCAAGACCTCGGCTTCGAGTCGACGATCTTGCGTCGCGCCCTCGGGCTCGCCGTTGTGCTGGTGGAGACCGCGTCCGGTCGCGGCGTCGAAGCGAGCCTCGACTCCTTGTCGCGGGCCGATGCCGAGCACTTGCGTGACGTGCTGCTCGCCGCGCGCGCCAACGCCGTCGCCAACACGACCACCCAGACGCAGGCGACGGCCGAGGGCGAGCCGCCCCCGCTGCAAGAACCGGCCATGCTGGCGCCGGAATGGCTGGTGCATCAGAGCACCACCGGCGAACTGGTGCTGCGCGGTCTGACGGACATGCGACTGTCCGCGTTCCTCGTCAGTGGCTTTGCCGCCTCGCAGCTCGCCGACCAACTCGGCTTCGCACAGCGAGTCGCTGGCCTTGGCCGCGGCGCGCGCGATTGGCTGTTGCAGTTCCCGCCCCTCACGCTGGTCGCACTACTGATCGCACTCCTGCTGGTGGTGATGGCCCTTGGCGTGGTGACGGCGACGCTCGGCAATCTCGTCACCTTCCACGGCTTCCGCGTCACGCTGCGCGGCGACGTGCTGCAACGACGCTATGGACTGCTGACAACGCGCCAAAAAACGCTGCCGCGCACGCGCATCCAACGCGTCACGGTCGAACAGACTTGGTCGCGGCGCTTGCTCGGCCTTAGCGTCGTCAAGGCCGACTCGGCGGGCGGCAGTCGCAGCGACGGCGAGGACACCACGGGCGGCTGGGAAGTGATCGCGCCGATGACCAAACTGCCGACCGCGCAGGCGCTGCTGCCGGCGTTGCTGCCAGGACTCGAACAGGAATCATTCGAGTGGCAGCGCGGCAGTGCGCGACTGATCCTGCGCACGGCGGTGCCTGGCACCGTGCTCGCGTTGGTGCTGACCCCCGTGCTGTGGTCGCAAGCTGGACCGGTGGCGGCGTTCTTGTTGTTGCTGGCACCCTTGTGGGCGCTGCTCGGCTTATTGGTGTGGCGCAACCTCGGCTTTGCTCTGGGCCGCGACTTCCTGACGCTACAGCACGGCGTGATTGGACGAACGGTCGCGTATGTGCCGACGGCGAAGGTGCAGGCGGTGGTCGTGCGCCGCGGGCCGCTGAGTCTGTTGCTCGGACTGGCGGACCTGACGGTCTACGTCGCTGGCGGTTCACCGACGCGCTTGCCCGATCTGACGCTGGCCGATGCGCGGCGGTTGGCGAACGCGATTGCGCAGCGCGCCGCCACGGCTGCCGCCGCCGCTTGGTGAGTTCGGCGAACGCGGGCGCTACCCAGTCCCGGACCGTTGTCGAGGAATCGCCGCTTGCCCGAATACCCTGGGTGATGTGGCGGGATCAAGCTGTGTGCCTTCGCAGCGTTGCGCGATGCCCGGCAACTGCGCTGGCTCGACGCCACGCGTTCGCCGTGCCTCACCAACGAACTCGCCGCCGAACTCGCGCCACTGCGAACGGACCTGACGATCGTGCGCAAGGTCTGGTGAGGATCCCCCTGGGCTGAGAGAGATTTGCCAGCAGAGTGCCACCGACCGACTCGTTCTTGGCACATTGCAGTGGGCAAATCCACACGATCATCATCGGCTGCGGGCTGGTGCAGGGCGTCGACGCCATTCCAGTCCAAGTCGAAGCCACGGCGCGCCATGCCGGCGACGGCACGCCACGCTTGCTCGGGCTCGTCGATGCCTGTGTGCGCGAGGCCTACCATCGCGTGCTGCAGGCGTTCTTTGCGCTCGATCTGCCGTCGCCGCGCGGCGTCACCACCGTCAACTTCGCACCAGCAGCGCTGAAGAAACACGGCAGCGGTTTTGACCTGCCGTTGGCGCTGGCGCTGGCGGGAGCGGCTGGATTGTTCGCAGCAGAACGCGCGATCAAGCTGTTTGCGTTCGGCGAAGTGAGCTTGCGCGGCGACATCTTGCCGGCGCGCGGGGCGGTCAGCGTGGCGGTGGCAGCCCGTCGCGAGGGGGCGCGCGCGATGCTGTGTTCGCCGGCGGATGCAGCACTGTGTGCAGTCGTCGATGGCCTGCCGTTGCACGGTGCTGCGACCCTCGCCGATGCCATCTATTGGCTCGCTGGCCGCAGGCCACTGCCACCGCTGCCGCGGCTGCCTAGGGTCGCGGAGGAAGCGGTGCCTGACCTCGCTGACTTGCGTGGGCATGCCACGCCGAAGAAGGCGCTGACCGTCGCCGCGGCCGGTGGGCACAACCTGTTGTTCGTCGGTCCACCCGGCACCGGCAAGAGTGCGATGCTGCGCCGCCTGCCCGGCATTCTGCCGCCGCTTGATGCCAACGAACGGCTGGCCGTGCTGCAGGTGCACGCCGCCGCCGGCCTGACGTTGCCAGGCGAACGCCGTCCCCTGCGCGCGCCGCATCACACCAGCTCAGGCGCCAGCGTGCTCGGCGGCGGCGCCGACGTGCGACCGGGCGAAGTGACGCTCGCCCACCACGGCGTGCTCTTCCTCGACGAACTGCCGGAGTTCCGTCGCGATGTGCTCGAAGCGCTGCGCCAACCGCTGGAAGACGGCACCGTCACCGTGGGACGTGCCCGCCAGACCGTGACGATGCCCGCACAGTTCCTGTTGGTGGCGGCGATGAACCCGTGCCCGTGCGGCTACCGCGGCCATCGCCAACGCCCATGCCTATGCACACCGGCGGCGATCGCGCGCTACCGCAGCCGGCTGTCGGGGCCGTTGCTCGACCGCCTCGATCTGCAGGTCGAAGTGCCTTCCCTCACCGCGGCCGAATTGCGCGCCCCCGAGCAGGCCGAGGGTTCGACCGCGACGCTGCGCGCCCACGTCTTGGTGGCGCATACACGACAACTTCGCAGGCAGACGAAGAACGGCATCGCAGTGCCGAACGCGCGCCTTGCCGATCGGCAGCTGCTCGCCGCCTGCGCACCCGACGACAAAGCGTTGCACGCCGTCGACGAAGTGCTGCGCCTGCATCACCAAAGTGCCCGTGGTCGGGTGCGCTTGCTGCGCCTCGCCCGCACGCTCGCCGATCTCGACGACCGCGACGCGGTGCAAGAAGTCGATGTCTGGGAGGCGGCCGCCCTGCGCGGGTTCGCGGCGGTTTCAGTCTGAGGACGAATGCCGACCCTCCTCCGCATCGGCAAGACGCGCTTCTTCTTCTATTCCAACGAGGGCAACGAACCGCCGCACACCCATGTCGAGCAAGCCGGGGCCACTGCCAAGTTCTGGCTGCTGCCCGTACCGTTGGCAAACTTCCGCGGCTTCGACTTCCCGGCGCTTCGCAAGTTGCAGCGCCAAGTGCAACGCAACCAACACAGATTCCTAGGGGCATGGCATGACCACTTCTCCAAGTGATGACGAGCCGTTGGCGATTGACGTGTTGGTCGGCAGCGACTCGTTCATCGTGCGACTGGCCGATGGCCGCAGTCTGTGCGTGCCATGGGATTGGTCGCGGCGGCTCGCCAAGGCAACCGTTGCACAGCGTCATCATTGGCGACTGGTCGGACGCGGCCAAGGCATTCAATGGCCGGATGCCGACGAGGACCTGAGCGTCGCGGGATTGTTGCGGGGCAGGGTGCGCGTGACCAAGTAGGGAGCGAGTCGCGCTCGCGATCAGTAACCAGCGGTGCCAGTAAGGGCGTTGGTGACCGCGGCTCCGCAGGCAGGTCAAAGACCTCTGCGTCCCTGCTCTGATCGCGAAAGGTCGCGCCAGACACCAGAGCATTTGCTGCTACCCCCGCTCGAGCGCGCTGCGTAGAGTTCCGGACCGTTGTCCCGTCGGTTCCCCCGAGGTTGCCATGCATCGAACGTTGTCTCGTCGCGAGTTGTGCCTGCCCACTTCGGTTGCGAAACCAGCGCCCCCGCCGCCGGTCACGGCGGAAGTGCATTTGCTGTCGCGCGCGACCTTCGGGCCGACACCGCAAGCACTCGCCGAGGTGCAGGCCCTCGGCATCGCCGCGTGGGTCGACCGACAACTCGATCCGTACTCGATCGACGACCGCGCGTTCGAGGCGCTGCTGCCGACCCTGGTGGCGCCGACCGCCAACAACGGCGCCGACATTCGCTTGCTCGCGCGCGCGATCTACAGCAAGCGACAGCTGGCGTGGCGCCTGACGCACTTCCTCAACAACCACTTCTCGACCAACCGCGTCGAGACGACAGGCATCAGCGAGTCGAACGAAGACGACACGTTCTTCAAGCATTGCTTCACGACGTTCGGAACGGTGCTGCGCGACAGCGCGCAGAGCCCGGCGATGATCGACTACCTCGACTCGCAGTCGAACATCGCCATCGCGCCGAACGAGAACTACGCGCGCGAGCTGCTAGAGCTGCACACGCTCGGCGTCGGCAACTACACCGAAGCCGACGTCGCCGCGATCGCGCGCGTCTTCACGGGTTGGGCGCGCGTCAACGTGCTGAGCGGCACCACGGCCGTCGGCAGCTCGTTCTTGTTCCGAGCGAACGTGCACGACACGGGTCCCAAGACCACTTCGTTGGGCTGGTCGACGCCTGGCTTTTCGGGCAGCGCTGGCGTCAATGAAGGGCTGCAGTTCCTGCAATTCTTGGCGACGCATGGAGCGACAGCGACTCGCTTCGTTACCAAGCTGTGCCAGTACTTCGTCGGCGACCAGCCATCGGCTGGGTTGTTGTCACGCGCCGTGCGCGCGTTCTCGAGCAGCGGCGGCGACTTGCAGCAAACCGTGCGCGCGATCCTGCTGGACCACGAGTTCCAGAATGGCTCGACCGCGAAGACGAAGGTGCACGACGGTTTCGAGTTCGTGGTCAACGCCGTCCGTCGCTTCGGCCTAGCGGCCATCAACACGACCGCGATGAACACGCGCGTCGGCTTGCTGCGGTGCCCACCGCATCTCTGTCCGGTGCCCATTGGCCATCCTGAACTCGGCGGTGCGTGGCAGGGTTCTGGCAACGTGCTGTCGCGTTGGGACTTCGCCGACGATCTGGTCAACGACCGCATCGGCGGCGCCGTGATGCCGTGGACGACCCTGTTCGGGGCGACGCCACCGCCGACCGGGGCTCTGTGGGCTGTGGCGCTGTGTGATCGCTTCGTCGACGGCGCCGTGCCAGCGACCACGATCCTGGCGTTGACGGTCTTCATGGACGCGCGGTTGGCAACGCTGCCCGCGAATCCGACGTGGGCGCAAGTGCGTCCGCATGCGCGTGAGCTGGCGTCGGTCGTGACGCGTTTGCCCGAGTCCCAACTCCACTGAACCACCTGCTACCTCGCGAGGGTGAACCCATGACACATCACGACTCCACGCGCCGCACGTTCTTGCAGGCTTCGGCCTTGGCTGGTGCAGCGGCGATCACGGCCCCGGCAAACGCGATGGCGGCGGCCGCGAAGCCACGTCGCACCTCGACCAAGGTCACCGTCGTGCTGTTCCAGCGCGGCGGCGCCGACCATCTCAACCTCTATGCGCCGACTGGCGACGCCAACTATGCGACGCTGCGGCCGACGATCGGCGTAGCGCCGCCTGGTTCGCCGAGTGGCACCGTCGGCTTGGCGATGAACGCCACGTTCTCGATGCATCCAGGCATGACTGGCATACACGCCGCGTACACGGCCGCGAACAGCAAGGTCGCGATCGTGCAAGCCGTCGGTTACCAGCCGTACAACCGCTCGCACTTCGTCAGCCAGGATCTCTACGAGACGGCGCTGCAGACCACGACGACGTTCGATGGCTGGATCAACCGGCACTTGCAGGTGACGACATCGCCGACGCAGGCGCCGGTGCGGGCGCTAGCGCTGCGCGGCTCGCTGCCGGTCTCGATGTATGGCGCGTATCCGTGCTATGCCGTCGCGAGCACGCAAGAACTGGTCTTCGGCGGCGCCGTGGACTCACGGCTGTTTCTCGAAGCGATCGTCGATTCGACGGTGACGGCCGGCATGGCGCCAGCCCAGCAGCTCGCCTACCAAAGTGGCAGCAGCACGTTCGACTTGATCGACTTGTTCGGCGGACTCGATCCGTTGAACTACGTGCCCGCGAACGGGGCGGTGTACCCGGCCGGGGCGCTGGGCAAGTCGCTGCGCGAGATCGCCGAGGTGATCAAGGCGGGGCTCGGCATCGAGTTCTTCGCCGTCGATCAAGGCGGTTGGGATCACCATCACAGTCTGGTGACCAGCATCGCGCCCTTGGCGATCGAACTGAGCGCCGCGGTCACCGCGTTCTTCACCGATCTCGGTGCCGCCGGCGTCGACGTCGTGTTGGTGACGATGTCCGAGTTCGGGCGCGAGGTGCAGCAGAACGGCTCGAGCGGCACCGACCACGGCGTTGGCGGCGCGATGATGGTGCATGGCGACGCGGTGAACGGTGGCCAAGTGCTCGGCACCTGGCCCGGGCTGGCACCGGCGGCATTGCAGGACGGGCGCTTCTTGGCGCCGAGCAACGATTACCGCGACGTGCTGCGCGAAATCCTCGTGCAGCACATGGGCGGTACCAATCCGGCGACGGTGTTCCCGGGCCGCGTCTACCAGCCGATCGGCGTGCTGTAGGCCGGCGGCTCGCGGTGTCGGGCGGCGCGTCGCGGACGCGTCGCTGATCGTGGACAGTTCAGCCGTCGTTGGGAATGCGCACGACGCCACGACCGTCGCCAGTTGGCGGTGATGGCGTGCTGACCGGGGGCACCGCGACCGGCTGCTTCCCCTCTTTGGGCACACGATCCATGGGCTGGTACGAACGTGGCTCGCCGCGCGCCCGCCCCATCAACGGACCTTGCAGCTTCGGCGCCAACGCTTGCGCATCGAGCTCGATCGAGCGCCGCAAGAATACGAAGTCGGACGCGAGCTCGTCCCAAGCGCGGCTCGGTGCCACCAACACCAACACCAAGAACTGCCCATGGTGCGGAATCACCTCGACCGTCGCTTGCCATGGCACCCCCGCGCGTTTGCCCGCGGCGCGCAGCTGCACGGCGGCGCGTTCCCGCACGGTCACAGCCTCGCGCGCATGGATCACGAGTTCGGGCTGCAAGAGGCGAAACCAGTTGCTGACGGCATCCGCCGCTACATCGAGGGGCGTCGTCGGTTCCAGATGGTCGAGCCGCGACAAGCTGACACTTGCCCCGTGCACTTCACACGACAAGGCGACCTGGCCCGCGGGCAGCCCTTCCTGCGCGAGCCACGCCGGGTTTGGCACCCACAGCCCAAACGTGCCCCCGGCCTCAGGCATGATCGAGCCAGGAATCGACGTCGCGCCGACCGCGAGGCGCGCGCTCTCGGCGTTGCTCGGCACGGCGACGAGAGCCGGGCCCGCGAGCTCGCGCCGCACCGTGCGCATGCCGGCATCGATCCACTCCGAGTTGCGACCGGTGGTCGATGTCTCCGCGACCTCGGTGACTTGCACGGTCTTGCCGTCGAGCACCACGGAACGCAGGCGGTTGCCGTCGTACTGGCGCACCACCATCTCTTCGCTGGCCGGATCGAACATCGACGTCGCCACGCCCGCGGCAGGCGTCGCGCGCGCCATGGCGCGGGCCAGCAAAGGGAAGGACGCGCCACTGGACCACGGCAACTGCCGTTCTTTGCGACCGGTGCGATCCAGTCGCTGCACAACCAAGTGGTTGTCGACGCGCGTGGCTTCGACAATGCGTTCGTCGACGACGCGTTCGTGTTGGCCACCGACGTCGGCGATGGGCAGTCGCAGCACAGCCAAGATCGGTTCGGTGATGCGTTCGCGGAAGTAGGTGCTGACGGCGAGGCCCGCGGCATCAGCCACCGCCAGCGTCGTCACCTGGTAGCGGCGCGAGCCGTTCTGGAACTCGTACTCTTCGTTGACGGTGAACCCACCGTCCTCGCGGTGCACGACAGCGGTATTCAGCCAGCCAACCGCGTTGCCGCAGGCGTCATGCAAGACGAACCACTCCTTCTGAGCGGTCACTTTCGCACTGGCCACCACCGTGATCGCAACCCCGCGGCGAACAGCCCGGACTTCGGCAGTGCTGAAGCCAACGGTCGCCCCCACCTCCAACTCGATCTCGACATAGCCGTCGGTTTCGGCGGTGATGCGGCCCTGCAACTGGTCACCGTTCTTCAACTCGATGACGTCGACGGCGCGAGTGGTCGAGGGCGGCAACGCGGCTGGGTCTTGGCAACAAAGGGCGAGCAGGGCGGCGAACAGGTGCATACGAAGGAGCCTCCGCTGCCTCTATCGAACCGCCCTTGCGATGGGCTTTACCGCGGTGTCGAAGAATCCGACGGCGCCGTCGCGAACAGCGGGCGCGCGAGCCACGCGGCGGCGGCCGCAAGCAGCAAGGTGGGCAGCAACAGCCACAGGCTGGAACAGCCGAGCACATCACCCCAGAAGCGCCACCACAGGTGCCGTCCGCAGCGATCTTCCCAGCGCATCGGCGCGAAGGCCTGAGTGTCCGTCTTGGCGGCGATGCCAAAGAGCGCCTCGATGGTGTGCGCGCTGCCGTGCCGCGGCTCACCGTTCTCGCCTTCGAACCCGCCCACGCACGAAGCGGCGGCGTAACGCCAATTCGCCAGCAGCGGCGTGTAGCGAGGCTGCCAGCCCGCGAGATCATGCGCGTCGGTGGCGACGGCACCGGTGGCCTCCACCGCCTGGGACGCGAGTTGCAGCACGCCGCGCACGGGAGCAACGACACTGGTGGCGTTCACGAAGAGTCCGGCGCATAGCAACGCGATCCACGCCTTCGGCCAACGCCGCCACGGGCGGGTCTGGGGCAACGTGAGTGCCAGCCACGCGACCAGGCCGTGCGTCACGTAGCGCGCCGCCCAACATTGACCGCCCTGCCAGCCCGTCGCCAACGCGAAGAACCCGAGTGGCACCAAGAACATCACCAGACCGAGCCATCGCAACCGGGGCGTGCTACGGCGCGAGAGCGCCAGCGGCAACGCCAACCAGACCAGCGGGGAGAACCACGCCACACCGCGACCGGCCCCGAACAGGATCTTGAGCGCACCAAGCCACATCGGCTCGACGAGCCAGGCGTCGGCGGCGGGATAGCCCGTATCGAAGACGCTGCCAAAGCGGGCGTCGTTGACCGCGAGCAGCAACAGCAGCGCTGGCAGTCCGCCGAGTGCAAAGGCGAGCGCATCGCGCCATCGGCGTTGGCGATGGCAAGCCAACGCGAGGGCAATGGCGAGTGCCGCCAACAAGAGCGCGTTCTGGTAACGCAGCAGCACCGCGGCCCCCGCCGCGAACCCACCTGCGCACGAAGTGAAGAGCGTGCCGCGTCCTTGGTGCACGGCGACGACGGCAACCAGGGCCCCGAGCAACGCGGTGAGGCCAGGGCCGTCGGACAGAGTCTCGCGTCCGAACGAGAAGCACTGCGTCGCCAAGACGATCGCCAGGGCCGCGATCGCCGCGTCGCGCGAGTTCGCCCCGAGCACGCGGCCCAGCAACAGCAACAGCAACAACGTCGTTGCCATGCAGCTGGCAGGCACCAGCAGCGAAATCAGCCCTTGCGTCAGCACCGGATTGCCCTGCACGTACTCCAAGCTGCTGCCGAGTTGTGCGTCGGAGAGTCCCGGCGCGACGCGGGCCCGAAAGTCGTTGGCTACCGACGGCCAGGCGCGGTCGAGTGCATCGCCAGCCACCGTGAACGGCACCAACAGCCACACGTGGCCCATCGGGAACCACGTGTAGGCGATGCCATTGACGCCGATCTTGCCGCAGGCACCGCTGCGGATGTACTCCGCCGCGAGTTGTTCGCCGAGCAGTTGGCCGCCTTGGTCAGCGCGCCGGATGCCGCTGTCGCCGCGCTGACCCAGGTTGCGCGCCGCCACCATCGTGATCCCGGCGTCCGTTGTCTCCAAGTTGCCGTGCGCCACCGCCGCGAACGCAAAGAACGTGGCGAGCCAGGCCGCGAACAGATGCCACCAACGCAGCGCGCCGTTCATTTGCCACCGACCTTGGCAGCCAGTTGGGCAGGGTCGACACCCAGCAACGGCAGCGCCCAAAACCACAGCACCGGCACCAGCAACAACGCCGCCAACAAATCGACGCAGAGGCCCGCGCGCGCCATCTGACCGAACGTGATCTGCCGCGAACTGAACACGATGGTGTTCGGCGGGGTGGCGATGGGCAGCATGAAGCCGCACGACGCAGCCAGCACCGCCGGCAGCATCAGCACCAAAGGATCGATGCGCGCCGCCACCGCGCCATCGCGCAGGATCGGCAACAGCAACGTCGCCACCGCGGTGTTGCTGGCGACTTCCGACAGCAGCGTGATCGCCACGATCAACACCAACAACAGCACCGCTGGGTGCATGCTGCCGATGCGTTCGCGCAGCAGTTCGCCGAACGCTGCCGACAACCCCGTCGGCCCAAACGCCGCCGCCATGGCGATGCCGCCGCCGAGCAACAGCAACAAGTCGAACGGCATCTTGCGCGCCGTTTCCCAATCGACGAGGCGACGACCGTCGGCGGTGCCCGCCGGAATCAAGAACGCCAGAATGGCGATCGCGACCGCCACCGAGCCATCGCCAACGAAGCGATCGCCGATGCCTGCTGGCACCAGGTAGTGCGCCCAGCCATGCAACACGTCGCCCGTGCCCAACTGCAGGTCACCGCGCGTCGCCCACAACAGGACGGCGGCCCCGAACAGTCCCGCGGTGCGAACTTCGGCGCGACTCCAGGGCGGCAGCGAGCGCGCTTCGGCCAGCAGCGCGTCACCGTTCTGCAGCCGCGCCTTCGGCAACGGCAACGCAAAACGTACGAGCACGGCGCTGGCCAACATCGCCAGCAAGAGCGAAAACGGCGCGAACGCGAGCACCCAGACCAAGAACGACACCGGCCGCGCGCCGGCTGCCACCAACGGCTCGTAGTTGGCGAAGAAGATGGCGTTCGGCGCCGTGCCAATGGGAGTGCCCATGCCGCCGATCGAGGCGCCGAAGGCGATCGCGCACATGATGCACGCCCCAAAGTTGGACTGCGCCTTCGGCGACAGTTCGCCAAGCGACTGCATTCGCTGCACGAGCACGGTGCCGATGGGCAGCAGCAACAAGGCGACCGACGTGTTGTTGATCCACATCGACACGAACGTCGCCGCCAGAAAGAACCCGAGCACGAGGCGGCGCGGGTACGGCCCCAGTGCGGCAACGACGCGCAGCGCCAGGCGACGATGCAGGCCGGAGCGTTCGACGGCCTGCGCCAACACGAAGCCACCGCCGAACAACCACAGGATCGGATCGCCGTAGCCCTTCGTCAGTTCGGATGTCGACTGCACCCCAAGCATCGGCAGCAAGGCCAAAGGGATCAGCGCCGCGGCCGCGATCGGCATCGCCATCAACAGCCAACACGACGTCGTGAAGCCGGTGACGAACAACAACCGGCAAGCGGCGTCCGGCTGCGCCTTGTCGCCAAACGGCAAGTAGCGGCCGAGCCACCAACACAAAGCGCCGACCAAGAACGCCAGCGCGATGCGTGGGAAGTGCACTTCGCGCGGGGTGCCCGCGGCGGTGTCACCTGCGGGTGTGTCAGCCATGGTCGTGGTTGCGCACGGCGCCATGCAGCCACTGCAAGTAGCTCGGCAGGCCGCCATCGACGGCGAGTTCGAGCACTTCGGGCACTTGGTAGGGATGCAACGCGACGATGCGATCGCGCAAGCTGACGGCGGCGGCGCGTGTGGTTTTCACGACCAACAAGCTCTCGTCGGCAACATCGACCTGGCCTTCCCAACGAAAGAACGATCGCACGCCGGGCACCACGTTGACGCAAGCGCACAACCCTTCTTCCACCAACCGTCGCGCCAAGCCTTCCGCCGACAGTTTGTCGCCAACCGCCACGGCCGGAGCCGTGCATAGCACGACCAGGGCGTCCATCACTTGCCGCGCGAGAGACGTTCGGCCAGCGCGGGGTGCAGACCGGCCGCGAGGATCTTCGCTTGCGTGCGGCGGAAGTCGTACGCCACCCGATGGATTTCGGCGCGGTTGCCGTTCACCACCGCAAAGCATGCGCGCGGATCGCCGTCGCGCGGCTGGCCGACGCTGCCGACGTTGACGATGCACGGGCCTTCCAAGGCGAACTCGCGCTGCTCATCCGTCGCCTGCGTGAAGCGGTAATCCTGACGGTGCACACCAGGCCAATGGGTGTGGCCGACGAAGCACGGGCGATCGATCAGCGTGAACAAGTGGTGCATCTTGTCCGGCTCCAAGAAGCCGTCGCTCTTCAGCACGTACTCCATCACCGGATCGCGTGGCGAACCGTGGAAGAACGAGTAGCCGAAATCCTGGTGCCGATCCGGCAGCGAGCGCAGGAACTCCCACGCGGCCTTGCGGCGCGGGCGCAGGAACGACGGCTTCAGTTGGGCCCGCGTGTAAAACAGCGCCTCGCGGGCGAGGGGATTGAAGTCGTCGAGCTCGTGAAACAGCCCCCAGTCGTGGTTGCCTTGGATCGTCCACTTGCAGCGCTGCATGACCAACAAGGTCACCGGCAGCGGGTCGGCGCCGTAGCCGATGACGTCACCAAGGCACACGATGTCGCGCACCCCCAGCGCATCGATGCGCTGCAACACGGCCTCAACGGCTTCGAGATTGGAGTGCAAGTCGGAGATGATCGCGAACGCAGTCACGTTCGCTTGGTCCCGCCCAAGGCCAGCAACGACTGCTGCACCGCGGCTTCGATCGCCGCCTCGGCCGCGGCCATCGGCATGCGCATGGTGACGCCCGCCGCCTTCTTGTGCCCGCCGCCGCCGAAGGTCGCCACAATCGCCTGCACATCGACGTCGCCGCGGGCGCGCAGGGAGCACTTCACGGTGCCGTCGAACCGCTCCTTCAGCAGGGCCACGACTTCGATGCCTTCGAGCGAGCGCAGCGGATCGAGCACGGCGTCGGTGTCGAAGTCGGCCCGCGCGGCTCGATCCATCAGCGCCTTGTCGAGGCACGCGATCGCGAGCTTGCCGCCGAGTGCGAGCCGATGGCGATGCAGCGCGTCGGCAAGCAGCCCGGCGCTGTCCGGATGGTTGCGGCGATAGAGCGCGTCGTAGATGCGGCTGCCGTCGACGCCGGCCGCCACCAATTCGCTCGCCATCGCGAACACTTCCTGGTCGGCGTTGGAGTAGCGAAACCAACCGGTGTCCGCGACCAACGACAAGAAGATGCCTTCGGCTGCAGCCATGGGCAGCGGCACGTCCAGCTCGCGATAGAGACGGCGCACCAAGGCACCGGTCGCGGCCGCAGTCGAGTCGACATAGCAGATGCTGCCATCACCACGTTCGCTGCCAACGTGGTGGTCGATCACGGCGAACGTCGGCTTCTTCTGCACGAGGCGCGGACCGAGCAGGCCCGTGCGCGACAGCTGGCAACAATCGAGCAAGACCACGGCATCGAAGTCGGGCAGCGGTTCGTCGGGACGGGCGTGACTGAATGGCGTGTGCCGCTGCAAGAAGTCGAAACTCCGGCCAATCGGGTCCGGGTTGACGATGTTCACCGTCTTGCCCAGCGCGCGCAGCAAGTGCCACAGAGCAACCTCGGCGCCGAGGCAATCGCCATCAGGGTTCTCGTGGCCAGTGAGCAGGAACCGCTGATTGCCGCGCAGGAAGTCGTGGAACGTGGTCACGGAGTAGGGCCACGAACTCTATGGCCCACCGCCGAGCCGCTCAACGACTGGTGTGAGCTCGTCGCCGACGGCCGCCACAAACGACCGCTTGAAGTGGCGCCTGGCCATGCACAAAGGCGGCCAGGGTGGCGGTGAAGGAGGCAGCCGCTGGCACCACGAGAAAGTCGGCGGCAGCGCCCGGACGCAGCGTTCCGAGCCCGGCTGTGCCAAGGGAGCGGGCGCCGTTCGTGGTTGCCATCTTGAAAAGATCACTCGGCGACAGCCCCGGCCACATGCTGGCGGCGGCAGCCAGTTCGTCGCGCATCGACAACGAGGCATTGCTGGCGCGAGAGTCGGTGCCAAGGGCCACGGGAATGCCAGCGCGCAGCCAGGCTGGAACCGCAGGCGGCTGACGACGGAAGTAGGTGATGGTGCCAGGACAAACGACGATCGAGGCACCTGCTGCCGCGATCCGAGCGACGTCGCCGCGTAGCAGTTCTTGGCAATGCACCAATTGCGTGGTCGCCCGCAACACGGCCAGCTGTTGCAGCCACGCCACGGCACCGCATCCAGGTGCCCTGAAGCCCTCGGGCAAGCGACCCAGTTGGGCCAACAGATCGGCGAATGGACCGCGCCCGGTGCGCAAGAACTGCTGCTCCTCAGGCACCTCGGCGCAGTGGATCGCGAGGTGGCGCGCCTGGCGGGCGGCGGCGCGGAACAGTTCGGCGGAAACGGAGTAGGGCGCGTGCGGCGACAGACCCGCCGCGAGCACGCCGCTACGGTTGCCGTGCCAGCGCTCGCGCACCAGCGTTCGCGCCGCCACGCGGTCGAGATGAAAGCCCGTGAGCTCACGGTAGCTGCGGCCGCGCAGCGGACTGCGCCGCAGCAGGTCGCGGCCATTGCCCGTCGAATCGATGTCGCCAACCGCGGTCGCGCCACTCGCCAGCAAGTCGGTGACGGCCTCAGCGACTTGTTGGCGTTCGCCGCGCATGGTCCCCTGCGCGCGCGCCCTCAGCACGGCGCCGATCCACGGCACGAAATCACGTTCGGGCGCGGCCAACGGCGCGATCTGCAAGTGCGCATGGGCGTTGACAAGGCCTGGCAGCAGGCAGATGTCGGCGACCGCACCACGCGCCTTGCGCACCGCGACGATGCGGCCGCGGCGATTCCAAACCACTTCCCCGGGCGCTAAGTAGCGCCGGGAGTCAATTGCGACGAAGCGGGCGGCGAGGCTGCCACCGCCCGCCGCAGCCGAGGTCACGTGCGCGCAAAGACGCGCAGGGCCTTGACGACTTGGTCGGGGAACGCCGATCGGTTGTAGAGCAATGAGAAGCGGAAGCCGGTGACCGAGTCTTGTTGGATGCCGGGGCCAGCCCCAATGCCAATGCCGTCGCGCCAAGCCTTGATGGTGCCTTCGATAGGCACGGTGCCGGTCTGGTTGAGCTTCGCACCTTGGAACTGGATCATCACGGGGCCGGCGGGGTCATTCGCCTTCTGGGTGCCAACGGCACCCGTGTCGGTGTAGGTGATGTCGATGATGCCATCGCCGTTGGTGTCGACGTCGAGCTCATAGCGTTCCCACGTCGGCGGGAAGATCAGCCCGGTGCCTCGCCACTTGGAAAGGTCGCCAGACGCGCCGTCGCGATCTTCCAGAGGGCCAACATTGACCCCAGCGTCGAACGCCGGCACCGTCGCCACTGACCCGTTCCAGTTGACGGTCGTTCCCGCCTCAAGGCGATAGAAGCCGCTCGAGCCGCCGCCGGCCTGCACGATCACCGCGATCTGCGTCGGTGCGAGATTGGACGAGACATTGCTGACTCGGCTGCCGAGGCCACCGCTCGCATCGATCAGGCCCGACACGGTCAAGGTGCGAGCGGACTGCAGCAGCATCGAACCGCCCGACCCACCGCCACCGGGTGACGACACGCCCCAGTCGATGTCATTGCCAGTCACCGGGCCATCGCCGTTGATGACGACGCCACGCCCACCACGGACCAACAACTGGGCGGTGCCAAACACCGTCAGATCGCCGCCACAGCGAATTGCGAAGGCGCCACCACCACCGCTGCCAGCCTGGCCCGCACAGAAGATGTCGGCGTTGATCGTCGGGATGCCGAACGTATGGCTACCACCGCCGCCGCCACCCGAGCCACCGACCACGAAGTGGTTGAGCGACGAATAGCCGACCGGTGGGCTGAGTGGGTAGGGCAACAACGGGAACGCGACGCTGACGGCTGGGATCGGCCCATTGGCCGGTTGCGCACCGATACCACCATTGATGGTCGGGGTGGCCGCCAGGCCGCCGCCAAACATGAAGCCACCGCCGGATCCACCGCGCGAGAACTCGTCGCGGAACGTGACCAACCCAGGGATGAAGGGCGCCTGGGCACTCGCGGTGAGGCCGTTCGCTGGATTGAGGTCAGAGCCTGGGCCGCCGGTGCCGCCAGCGAGGCCGGCGTAAGCATGGCCAGCCAACACGCGCACGGTCTGACCAGCTTGGCCATTGGTGACGTTGACCGCATTGACCAAGATTGGACCAAGACCTGCGCACTCACGACCGCCATCGCCGCCGTTGCCGCCGCCGACGCCGCCGAGACCACCAACCTGACCAAGCACCTGCACCGTACTAGGCGTACCGCGGGCATTGAACGCGCTCACGCGTTGGTTAGCGAGAGGACCGGTCAATGGCACGTTTGCCGGCAAGTCGACGCCGCTGACATCAATGATGCCGCGGATCTCGGCCTGGCCGCGCACGAAGAACTGCGGCGCCACCGAGCCAGTGAACTTCAAGGTCTGGCCGTCCGCCAAAACGAAGTCGGTAAAGAAGAAGCGCCCGTCGGTGACCAGGAAGGCCTGTCCGGACGGCGTGTTGCCGGCCGGAATCAGCGTGCTATCGGTGTTCCACACGAACACGCCACCGCCCTGCGCTGTGCCAAGACTCGGGAGGAACGAGCCATGCCGACCATCGCTGCCAATGAGACCTGGCTTGGCGCCGCCGTTGGCACCGCTCCAGACACCACCGGAGACCAGTTCTTCTTGGCCAGCTGGCGTCGCAAAGCCTTCCGTCAACAGAATCGGCACCGACACGCCGGCGACCGTCAGCAGTTCGAACTGGGCGGGCACCGCCGCGCGGCCCGAAAGGTCACGCAAATCCGACGTGACGTAGATCGTCATGCACGAGGAGCCCGGCAACTGGACCGTCGGACGGAACGTCACGACGGTGGTTTCGCGCTCGCCAACCCGCTCAGTCGACAGCTGCGGCAGCCCTTCCAACGCAATGCCTTCCGCATCGCGATCACAGGCTCCACCGGCCAGCGTGCCACGCAGCACAACGCGGATCGGTGACGACTGGGACAGCGGCGACATCAACGCGGTCGTGTCGATCAGCTCGCTGAAGCGCAGCACGATCGTTGGATCAAGTGGGACCCCGGTCGTGCTCGCCGGCGCAATCAAGGCAACCGAAGGGGCCTGCTGGTCTTCGTCCCGGATGCCGAGCGAGGCGCGCACCGTGCAGGTGAACTCCTGCGACAGGGTGTCACCGGCCAGGTTGCGAATGCCCTGGGCAGCTGTGTTGCCGCCGGCCAGGCTGATGATGTAACTCTCGTTGCGCAAGAACCCGAACGTGCTGACGCCGTTGACCGTCCGCACCTTCGGCACGAACGTCACCTCGCTACTGGTCACCAAGTAGTCACCGTCTGGTGCCACTCCCGTCGCCGTCCGAATGGACAGGCTGGATGCACTCACCGATGCCGGGTCGACGCGATCGGAGAATTTGAAGCGCACGCGCTGATTCTCTGCAACCTCGGAGACCGAGCATCCGGACTGCGAACAACCGAGGTCGCAGCTAATGATGCAGAACGACTGCCCGCCGAGGCAATTGATGCGGACCGACGTGGGATCGTCGGCGGTGCCGCTGGAGCAACCAGCCAGCGCGAGCAGGCCAGTCAGGAGCGAGAAGGAGAATGCGTTGCGCATGGGAGACGTGGATCAGCGGTCAGACGCGAAGGACAACTCAGACGCGAAGGACAACTCAGACGCGAAAGACAACCACGACCCTGTCGATCGTGATCACCAACCCGAGCGAGTAGTCAGCCAGAAGCTGGAAGCGGAACCCATTGAGACCATCGGACGCGATGCCGGTCTGGGTCGAGCTGCTGCGCACGGAGGTGCGCCAAGGCGCGATCTCCAGTGGTTCGTTGGTTGCGAGGTCGAGCCGCGCGGCCTGCCATAGGGCCCGCACTGGCGACCCGACCTGGGCGGCCTGCGTCGACACTGCGGGGTCGTCGCTCAGCACGAACGGCACGCCATCGACCGAGCCATAGATTTCGTAGCGAGCGAACTCCGGCCCGAAGATCAACTGCGTGGAATAGAACTTGGACAGCGAGGTGACGAGGCTGTCGCGCTCGTTCAGGACGCCCAAGTTGTCGGTGGTCGCCACTGGCTGCATGCTCGATAGCGAGCTGAGTGGCGGCAGCGTCGGCCCTTCGAGGCGCACATATCCAGGTGCACCGTTGCCGCCGCTGATCTGCACCGAGGCGCCAGCCGGCGGCAGACCACCGGTGCCAGCTTGGCGATTGAAGACACCGCCATTGCCACCGCGCACGTCGATCAGGCCGCTGAGATCAATGATGCGCCCGGACTGCAGCACGATCGAGCCACCCGAGCCACCACCAGCAGGAGCGGCTTGCGCACCGGCTGCACTGCCCGAGGAACCCGGGGCCGCGCCGCCGTTGGCGAGCACCTTGCTCGCCGGACCCAGGCGCAGCGAGTTGCCAGCGCGCAGTGCCACCGCACCGCCGCCACCACCGCCGCCCGCCCCGGAGATCCACTTGTCGGTGACGCTCGGCAGGCCGATCGCCATACACGCGTGGCTCGCTGACCCACCACCACCCGAACCACCGGCCAGGAAGTGCTCCGACGCGCGCGTCAAGCCACCACCAGCCGGGAAGGGGAAGAGTTGCAGCGCCGCGCCACCGCTCGCCAAGGGGCCCATCTGCGACGTCAGCGGCGGCGGCGTGCCGTGGTTGTTGCTGACGACCAAGCCGTTGGCGCCAGGAACCAGGAACCCACCACCACCGCCACCAGCGGCAGCCGACGGCGTGTAGAAGACGCCCGTCGTGATGCCGTAGAAGAGGCTCGAATTGAGACCGGACGCTGGGAACACCGTCGAACCGCGGCCGCCCGTCCCAATCGCCGACGTCACGTATGCGTGCCCAACCAGCAGCTTGGCATCCTGGCCGTTGACGCCCTGGTTGTTAAACGCGGCACCTGTAGTGGTCGCTTGGATCGACGAAATCTTGTCGCCGCCCTTGCCGCCGTTGCCGCCGAACGGACCAGCCAAGGCGCCGACTTGCCCCGCGATGGCGGTCGAGATCGGCATGGCCGCGTTGCCGACGCCCGCGACATCGATCCAGCCCAGGATGTCCAAGCGGCCAGCGACGGTCACGATGGGCGCCTTGGTGCCAAGGAACTTCAGCCACGCATCACTGGGCAGCACCATCGTCGAAAAGAAGAAGCGACCATCGGTGATCGCAATCGGACTGCCGGTTGACGTGTTGCTCGCCGGGATGATGGTGTTGTCCGTGTTGAGCGTGTAGACGCGCTTGCCTAGCACGGTGGTCAACGTGTCGACACAGAGGGCGACGTTGAAGACGCCGTGACGGCCATCGCCGCCGATCGGGGCGAACGTAGCAAAGCCATTGCCCCACTGCGCCGCAGAGGCGTCGGCATCAAGAAACGAGTCGTTGTCGAAGGGCTCGGTGATGTTCGCGTCCGTCAACGGCACCACGATCGTGCGGAACGTGAACGTCTGCGGTTGGGCCGGACGACCCGACAGGTCCGCGACGCCATCCGTGACATTGATCTCGACACAGATGTTGCCAGGCAACAGCTGCACTGGCCGGAACGACAGGATCGAGATGCCGCGGCCCGCATCGAAATCAAGGCGCTGGGTGCCGCCCAACGGCTGTGGGGCGGAGTTGGGATCACACTCAAAACCACCGCTCGTGGCGGCGCGGTTGCGCCGCACACTGAACGTCACCGGGCTCTGCGTGCCGCTGAGGAACGGCGTCGCGTCGATCATCTCGTTGAACTCGAGCACAATCTCGACATCGCGCGGTGAGGCGTCCACTTGCGGCAACGTCGGCGAGATCATCGTCGCGCGCGGCGCAATGCCGTTCAGATCGACGATGCCGAGCGTCGACTGCAGCGTGCAGCTCAGCGTCTTCTCGAACGGCTTGCCCGAAGTCCCGCGCACCACCGCCAGCGAGGTGTCGCCGCCGGGGATTGTCATGGTGTAGGTGTCGCCGGCGCTGAAGCCGAAGAACGTCTGGCCGCCGGAGATAGACAAGGTCGGCACGAACTCGACCTGCCTGCCGTTCACGAAGAACTCGCCAACCGGTTGGTCACCGCTGGCGGTGCGGAATCGAATCGAGGACGGGGTCACCGTGCTCGGATCGATGTCTTCGCTGAATTGCAGAATGATGATTTCGTTCTGCGCGATGTCGGTGCGGGCACAGCCGGTTGCACTGCAACCGAGGTTGCAGCTCGACAAGCAGATCACTTTGGGGTTGGGGCTGCCGCAGTTGAAATTGGCCGAGGCGGTGGCGCCCCCACTGCCGGAGCATCCCGCAAGGCCGCTCAAAGCAAGGAGTAGCGCGATTCGTGGCGAACGGTGTGGCGAACGACGAACAAACATGTCTGCCTCGTATCGAGAAGTAAGGGACAGAACCTGATCGACGGCGCCGTGAGGGGTTCGAACGCCGAGGGGACGGGATGCGAGGATGGGCAAAGAAACCATACCGCACGAGAAGCTGCAAGGTCGGGCCCGAAGGACTCGAGCACCAACCGGAACTTTGCAGGCGGGTCCGGACAACTTCCATGCCGCCAGGGCTGCGCCCAAGCTTCAGAAGCCAAATCGCCCGCAAGGCCGGTCGTTCCGCACCTTGGCGGGGGCGGCGCCGGGTCGCTTTGACCGTTCGTGCGAAGCCGAACAGGCGGCCCTCAGGTGCACTTCGGCACGCGTTTCGTTCGAGATCGAACATGCCGTGACGTGGCGACTTCTCACCAATAGCCTCGCCATATGACCCCTGCCTCGTCCCGTTTGCTGCCTGCCGCCCTGGTCGCCCTGTTCGCCGCGGTTGCTTTCGTCGGTGTCGCCCTATGGCGGCTCAGCAACGATCTGCGGGATCGAGGCCAAGTGGACGCCCAGAATGCGGCGACCCTGCAGCTCGTTCTCGGCGAAGTGACCCGCCTGCGAATTGAGCAAAGTTCTGGCACCCAGGGGCCCCAAGCGCTGCTCACCAAGCTGCGCACCTTCGCGCCGTTGATCGCGAGCTCGCGCACCACGGAGCCGGATTTCAAGAACGCCCAGAAGGAGATGGATGCGATTCTGCGGGCCCTGCAAACCCTGGGCACCGATGCGTGGAAGCCGATCAGTGAACGCTTGGCGACGCTGAAGCCCGAGAAAGACTTCGACGAGATCAAGTGGTTGCTCGAAGCCGGCGTTCGCATCGATCACGAAGCTGGCCTGCTGGTTCTGAAAGAAGTGCTGCTCGGTCGCCGCCTGCCAACGCCGCGGCTGCGTTGGTTCGCCGCCGACTGCCTGACTCGCCACGATCGCCCGCTGGCGCAGACGCTATTGCGGCAGGTGCTCATGACCGAGTCGAGTCGCGGCTTCAACCCTGATCGCGCGAGCGCGTATCCGGGCGCCGTCATTCCCGACCCAGCAGCGATGTCGAACACGGGCTTCAACAACTACGTGGTCGCCTACCTACGCACCGAAGACCCCAAGGTGGACGACACCCTACTGATGGTGATCGGTCGCACCGAGCACGACGCGGTGACCATCCAAGAATGCGTCAAAGCCCTCGGCGAACACCGTTGTGCGGCCGCCAGCGAGGCCATCGAGAAGCTCTACTGGCACCCACCGCTGCAGCAGGAGAACCCGATCTTCTTGAACTACTGCCTCGACGCCCTAGTCGAGATTCGTGGCAAAGCCGCCCGCGCGTTCCTCGAAGCAGCCCTCGCCAAGGTGACGACCGAGGCCGTGCAGCGCCGCATCGAGTTCTTGCTGAACAAGATCAAGTGAGCGCTCAGGTGGTCAAGAACTCGATCGCACCACCCGGCAGGAAGTAGAGCACGAGCATCTCGCCGCCGAGCACGGTCGGCACGTGCACCGAGTCCTTGCCGTAGACGACCCAGCCAGCGGGTTTGCCGTCGAAACGCGGGTCGCCCTTCGTCGTCACGCACAGGTCGAGTTCGCCGTTGGGATGACGGTGCCGCGGCCCCGGCACGTCCATCAACACCGCATCGACGGAGAAGCCGAGCAGTTCTTTGACGACGCGGCCAAAGCGAATGCCGCCATGCGCCTTTGGCAGCAGCCACTCGGAGGCAAGGTTGGCGATCGCGGCCGTGCGCACCGCGGCGACCGCCGCACTGGCGAACGGCGCTGCCCGTTCGGCCTGCGCGGCAGCGTCCTGGCTGTCGACATCGACGGCTTTCAGGGCTTGCGCCAGCGGTCGCAACAGTTCGACGAACTGCTCCTTGGTTATCGTCTGGTTCATTCGTGGTTCGTCCTTCACTCTTCACTTCACTTGGGGGCGGAAGACCTGCACAACCGCCGGGTTGCCTTCCAGGCGCGGTCCGCCGAGCAGGTCGATGCAATACGGAATGGCCGGGAACACCGCATCGAGGCAGACGCGGATCGACGCCGGCTTGCCTGGCAGCGTGACCACGAGCGATCGATCGAGGATCGCCGCCGTTTGCCGCGACAAGATGGCGGTCGGCACGCCCGCGCGCAGCGAGGCGGCGCGCATCTGCTCGCCAAAGCCCGGCAGTTCTTTGCTGCAGACCTCGCGAATCACTTCCGGCGTCACATCGCGCACCGCCGGCCCGGTGCCGCCGGTCGTGCAGATCAGGCACGCCCCGCCCGCCGCCAGTTCGCGCAGGGCGCTGGCGATGAGCCTCGGCTCATCGGCGACCAGCCGCTTGTCGAACTCGCACGGCGTTGCCAAGTAGTCGCGCAGCGCCGCTTCGATCGCCGGTCCCGATTCGTCCGCGTAGACACCCTGGCTCGCACGATCACTGATCGTGACGATGCCGATCTTCGCGCGGATGGCCGTCATGACTCAGGCCGACGGTGCGCTCGGCGACGCCGAGGGCGTCGGGGGGCTCGCCGTAACGCTGTCTTCGCGCGTCGTGTTCTCGCCTGCAGCGATCAGGCGCTTGATGTGAATGCGGAACTCGCCGCGCTCTTCGGGCTCGGCCAGGCGCCAGCGTCCGGTGTGCCGCCGCCGATCGATCGCCTGCCCAGGCATCATCACCGACGTCACGTGCTTGCCTTGCGGCGTGAACACGTGCACCCGGCCCTTTGGCCCGGCCACGACCACCGTGCTCTGGTCGAGATCCCACAGGATCGCATCGTCACTCGCTTCGCCCGCATCGGGATAGGCGCGGGACGTCGGCCGCTGGCCTTCCTCGGCGCGTTCGAGCCCATGTTGGGTGCGGCGACCGGCGTGGCGCGTGCGGCTCTGCAATTGCCGAGCAAACTCCTGCAGCAACGGCAACACGAACGCCTCTTCGTCGACGGCACCACTCTGCTGTTGCCCTTGCAAGCGCATCGCTTCGACATCCAAGTGTCGTTGGAACCGGCTGCAAATCTGCATCAGGGCCGGGTCCGCAAGTTCCATCGGATCGACGGCGCCCACTGGATGCAGGCGCAGGCGCACGCGACCTTCGAGCGTGGCGCCACGCAACAGTTGGAAACTGAACGCGCAGCGGCCGGCGGCGCCAAGCACGCGGAACAAGCCGGCATCGACTTGGCCGAGGATCTTGAACACCGGCGAATTGCCACCGAACTCCGCGAGCTGCTGCGTTCGCAACACGCGCCCCATCGTGACCCTCGTCAAGATGATCTCTTCGCCCGCGAGCAGGCCGTCGATCTGCGGATCCTTGCGATCGATCGCCAAGGTCACGAAGTCGGCGAACTGCGGCCTGCCGGTCGACGAATAGCCATCGAAGACGTGGCGCGGCTCGGTCGGACGACAGCCTTCGGCATGCGAACTGCCCGCGAAGTAGCAGTACACCGCGCCTGGCCGCAGCGCCTTCTCATGCTCGCGCACTTCGCGCACACGCTTGCTGATCTGCTCCACGGCAGTGCCCGCCGCGTGGCGAATGTCGTTGCCGCCATCGAGCGGCACGCGCAGGTTGAGTTCGAGGTAGCGCGGCATCGACAGCGGGTCGACGCCTTCGACGTGCAACAGCATGTGGGCCATGTCTGCCAACGCCGACACCGCCTGCATGGCGGCGTGCTGGCTGTCGCCGCGACCGCGGTTGCGATCCTGCTCATGACGGCCGCGGTCGTCGCGACCACGGTCATCGCGACGGCCACCCCTTGGTTGTTGGCGCTGCTGCTGGGAACGATCCTGCTGGGAACGATCCTGCTGGGAACGATCCTGCTGGGCCCGCGATTGCTGCTGACGCGGCGGCTGTGGTTGCCGCATCGGCGGTTGCACCCCACCTTCCGCAGGAACGGCACCCTCTTGCCCCTCGGCGACTGGCGAACCGTCCGCCCCTTCGCCGGGTGCGCCCCCACCACCGCCACGACGACGACGACGGCGGCGGCGGCGGCGCGTCTCGCCACCTTCGCCTTCTTGGCCATCACCTTGCGGACCGTCACCGGTCGCACCACCAGCTACGGAACCGTCAGCTGGAGCGGCCGCCTCAGCGGCACCACTACTGGCGGGAACCGCATCCCCACCGGCATTCGGGGTCGCGGACACGGTCGGAGGAACACTGTCATTCTCGGGCTCGTTCACGGGGCGGAGAACGATGCGCACAACACACAACGCGAACAAGGCCGGAGCGCGCATTTCCCTTCGCGGGTGCGGCCTGCTTAGATCCTGTGCTCTTCCTCATGCCGCGCCTCCACGACTCGATTCTGTCCACCGTCGGCAATACGCCGATCGTTCGCCTCGCCCGCATCGGCCAGGACCTTCCGCAAGAACTGTACGGCAAGTGCGAGTTCATGAACCCAGGCGGATCCGTCAAGGACCGCATCGGTGTGCGCATGCTGCTCGACGCCGAGAAGTCTGGGCGCATCAAGCCCGGTGACACGCTGATCGAGCCAACCTCCGGCAACACCGGCATTGGCCTGGCTCTCGCCGCGGCCGTGCGCGGCTACCGCATCATCATTACGATGCCGGAGAAGATGTCGCGCGAGAAGCAGGTGGTGCTCGAGGCGCTCGGCGCGGAGATCATCCGCACCCCCACCGAAGCGGCGTGGGACGCCCCCGAGAGCCACATCGGCGTCGCCAAGCGGCTGCAGCAGGTGATCCCGAACTCGCACATCCTCGACCAGTACGGCAACCCGTCCAACCCGCTGGCCCACGAAGAAGGCACGGGCGTCGAGATCTGCGAACAGCTCGACAACAAGTGCGACGCCATCGTCATGACCGCCGGCACCGGCGGCACCATCACCGGCGTCGCCCGCGCGGTGAAGAAGCGCATTCCGGGTTGCCAGATCATCGGCGTCGATCCGGAGGGTTCGATCCTCGCCGGCCCCGGCCCGATCAAGAGCTACAAGGTCGAGGGCATCGGCTACGACTTCATCCCCGACGTGCTCGACACCAAGCTGGTCGACCGGTGGGTCAAGTCGAACGACAAGGACAGCTTCCGCGTCGCGCGCCAACTGATCCGCCAGGAAGCGCTGCTGGTCGGCGGCTCCAGCGGGTCGGCGGTCTGGGCGGCGATGCAGGTCGCGAAGGATTTCCCCAAGGGCGCGCGCATCCTTGTGCTGCTGACCGATGGCGTGCGCAACTACATGACGAAGTTCGTCGAGGACCGCTGGATGCGCGAGAACGGCTTCATGGAGGAGGATTGGGCGGTCGGCACGATCGCCGAGCTGATGCGCGCGATGCCGCGCCGCGAGGTCGTCACCGTCGACGTCGCCGACCCGCTGAGCAAGGCTGTCGCGCTGTTCAAGGAACGTGGCTTCTCGCAGGTGCCGGTGACCGACCACGGCAAGCTGGCCGGCATCCTGACCGAGAGCGACGCCCTGCGCGTGTTGGTAGGGGGCGACGCCACGGGCGCGACCTCGATCGCCGAGCTGATGGTGCGCAAGGTCTCGACGATCGCACCACACGCCCCCGCAAGCGAACTGCCGCGCATCTTCGAACGCGGCGAAGTGGCGCTCGTCGTCGACGACCAACGCACGGTGCTTGGCATCGTCACCAAGCTCGACATGATCGAACACCTGACCAGGAAGCCGAGCGTATGAGCATGAACTTCGCGCGCGAGCAATCTCTGCTGCGGCAAAAGCTGCAGGCGAAGGCTTCCCCCGAGTTGGCAGCCGCCAGTGCCCTGGCGCACGGCGGCACGCTGACGTTCCTTGGCGCCACCGACGCGGATGTGGCCGCCGCCGCGGCAACGCTGGCTTCGACCTACCCCGCGATGGGGCGCGCGCAAATGACGGCGTTCGTGCGCACGCTGTGGTCCAGCAAGTTCTGTGAGCTGCGCTCGGTGGGTGTGCAGTTGCTAGCTGGGCGAGCGGCCCTGCTAGAACCCGCCGACCTACCGTTGCTCGAGGGGTTCCTGCAAGACCACGCCCCCGAGCCGGTGCTGCAACAGCTCGCCCGCGAGGTGATCGGAACCCTCGTTGCGAAGAACAAGAAGCTGTGGAAGGACTGCAACCGCTATGCAAGCGGGGCGCACGAAGGGCTGCGTCGCGCCGGCGTGCGCGCGACCGGTTTGGCGTTGGCCAGCGATGCCGAAGCGTTCCCTCGGTTCGTCGAGTTGGTGACGCCGTTGCTGGCGATCGCGGACGTCGCGTTGCAAACGGCGATCGATGACGTCTTGGTCGCGGCGCTCGAACTGCACGGCGACGCCGTGCGGGCGTTCTTGCAGCAGCACAACCGCAGCGTGGTTTTGCCGAAACAGAAGCCCAAGCCGAAGGTGACGCCGGTCACCGCGCCGGTCACCGCGCCGGTCACCGCGACAACGCCCCCGCCGGCGCCGCTGGCGAGAGCCGTCGTCGAAGTGCAACGCACAGCCAAGAAGCCCGTCGCCAAACCAACGGCCAAGGCCGCCCCGGCCGTGAAAGCCAAGGCAGCGAAGCCAGTCACCCAGAAGCCACCCGAAAAGAAGCCCGCCGCGAAATCCAAATCCGCGAAGTGAGCGAGCGGCGACCGGCTCTCAGTTGCCGGCGCGCTTCTTCAAGTCTTGGTTGTCAGGGTGCCGCCGCGCGCCCTTCGCCCAAATCTCCTTCGCTTTCGCCAGGTCGCGCGCCTCAAGCATGTTGCCGAGGTACAGGTAGGTCTGCGCTTCGTGGCTCTGCGCTGGCATCGACTCCTGTTGCGTGACCAGCGTCTCGAAGTGTGAGATCGCGTCCTTCTTCTTGCCGAGGAAGTCAGGCCAGAAGGTGTAGCTCATCGCCTTGGTGAAGCGCGCCTCCCAATGCCGCTCGTCGAGGGCAAGCACTTCGTCGAACACCGAGTCGGCCTTCATCGAGTACTGGTACTTGGTCTGGTCCATGTTGACGTAGGCCAGATAGGCCTGCGCCAAATCCATCTGCACCTTGGTGTCCTGCGGACTGGCCTTCGCCAGCGCTTCGAACTTCGCGATCGCCTCGTCCATCTTTCCCGCCGCCAACAGCCGCTTCCACAGCTCGCTGTCCTCGAAGAAGTTGGTGCCCACCAACTTGGCGAACTCGCTGTCCAGGTCGAACGTCGCCGCGGCCGTGGCTGCCGTCGGCTGCCCAGGACTCCCGGCGGCGCCCCGCTTGCTCAGGTACGCCTCGACGGCCGTCGCCACGAGATCGGCCGAGACCACCGGCGCCGCCGTGCGTTCGACACTGTCCTTGGCAGTCACCGGCGCCGCCGCACTGGCGATCGCCTCGATCTTCTGTTGCAGCGCCAGCTGGTCGGTGCGCAGGCTCGCCAGCGTGCGCTGCAATTCGGCGATCGCAGGCGCCTCACTCGGGGCCTCGGCGGGGCGCAGGGCGAAGGTCACACCGACAGCGGCGGCGGCGGCGAGAAGGACGGAGACGAGCACGGGAGCAGTTGGGTTCATTGCGATTGGCGCGCGGAAAGGAGAACTCGCCGGCGCGCGGCGGCCCGTTACTGTAGCCAAGCTCCAATATTTCCCGTCGTTATGCAGGTCTTCGACACCCACTGCCACCTCGGCCTCGACGGCAAGGCCACTCCCGACGACGAGCATGCGCGCGCGTTGGCCGCCGAAGTCACCGCCATGCTGGTCGTTGGCATCGATGCCAAGACGAGCCGCGCCGCGCAGCAACTGGCCCGCCTGCCCGGCGTGCGCTGGAGTGCCGGACTGCATCCCAACGACAGCACGCGGTTCGACGCCGAATGGGCCGACCTGACCGCGCTGGCGAAGTCGCCGGGCTGCGTGGCGATCGGCGAGACGGGGCTCGACTGCTTTCGCGATCGCACGCCCCTCGACCAACAGGAACGCTCGCTGCGCGCGCACCTGCAGCTCGCGCGCGAGCTCGACCTGCCGGTGATCTTTCACTGCCGCGACGCGTTCGCGCCGCTGTTTGCGGTGCTGCACAGCGAGCCACCCGTGCGCGGCGTCATGCACTGCTTCTCTGGCGCCATCACTGAGGCCCGCATCGCCCTCGATCTCGGTCTGCACCTGTCGTTCGCCGGGCCGCTCACCTACCCAAAGAACGACCTGCTGCGCGCGGCGGCGGCGTTCGCGCCCGAAGACCGCATCCTGGTGGAGACTGATGCACCGTTCTTGCCGCCGCAAAAGCGACGTGGCCAACGCAACGAACCGGCCTACATCGTCGAGACCTTGGCGGCGTTGGCGCAGGTGCGCGCCATGACCCTCGCGGCGGCGGCGGCGTGCACGTTCGCCAATGCCACCGCCTTGTTCGATCGCGCCTGAGGCAAGACTCCCCGCGAACCGTTTGGCGCGCTAGATTGTGCCGTCTCTCTCCCACCGGAACGTTCGTCCATGCAACTGCTCCCTACTCGCACTCTGCTATCAGCCCTTCTTGCCGTGGCGTACGGCACCTTGCTGCCAGCGCAGCAAACGACGCCGACGACGCCGCCGGTGAAGGTGGCGTTGGCACCCCCAACCCTGCTGACGCTGTTCGATGCAATGGCCGGTACGGTGCAACAACTGCAGGTGCCGAATGGCAACGCCGGGGCAGCAATCATCGACGTGGTGTTGGCCGGCGTGCCGGAGCGGCTCGAACTGCACTCGTTCGACGTGCGCGCGCCAGCCTTCCAGTTGTGGGAACGCGGCCCCACCGGGCTCGTGCTGCTGCCGACGCCGCCGTGCGTGACCTATCGCGGCGCGGTGCAAGGGGAGGTCGGCAGTGAAGTCGCCGCTACCCTCATCGGCGGGTCGTTGACGGCGTTCGTGCGGCGGGGCACCGGCGAATTGTGGCTGGTGCAGCCGGTGCGCGACGTCGTGCCGACGGCTGGCATCACGGCGCACATCGTCTTCCGTGGCGTCGACAGTGCGAACATCAACGCGCACTGCGGCGTGCCCGGTCTGCAACAAGGGGTCGTGCCCATGGTCGGCAACGAAGACGCCGTCTACGTCTGCCAGTTGGCGATCGAAGCGGACAACCCGCTCTACGTGCTCAACGGCAGCAACATCACGAACACGCAGAACGACGTCACCGGCATCGTCAACGCCATGGACGTCATCTATCGCCGCGACGTGCAAGTGGCGCTGACGGTCTCG
>CANEYR010000035.1 GCA_947444055.1 Planctomycetota bacterium | reverse complement strand
GCACGTTGTGAAGTAGCACGGGGTATGTGGCGCGAGTGCATGCTCGTTGGCCATGGCACGAACGGGGATTGCGTTGCAAACGGAGTCCTCACGAGGCTGATAACCCCGATCGAACCTTCACTCCGTGAGCGCTCGGCGATGGCGTTCGATCCCATCCGGGGCGTCTGCGTGTTGTTCGGTGGCAGCAACGGGTGGCCTATGGGCGACACGTGGGAGTTCGATCTCGGCCCCGTCGCGTCCTTCACTTCGTTCGGCACCGGCTGCGTTGGCAGTCGCGGCATCCCGAACCTCGCCGCCCAAGGCACGTCGCTGCCGCGCGTCGGCTCCACCTTCACCGCGCACATCACCAACCTGCCGTGGACCGGCCCAGCGCTGCTCGTGCTCGGACTCTCCAACACCAGCTATTCCAGCACGCCGTTGCCGATCGACCTCGGCTTCCTCGGCGCCCCCACCTGTTCCCTGCGCGCGAGCATCGACGACATCCAAGGCATCGTGAACGTGCTGGGCGCTGCGACCTGGAGCTGGACGATCCCGCCGGTGCCCGGAGCCTCCTTCTACACCCAGGTCCTGCCGCTCGATCCTGGCCTGAACGCGCTCGGTCTCACCGCCAGCAACGCCTGCCACGGCGTGATCGGGCTGTAGCGCCGCTCACTTCGCCGCTGCCGCAGCCCGCACCGCTCCGACCAACGCCTTCACGCCCGTCGCGATCGCCGCCTCGTAGTCAGGCCAGTAACGCGAGGTGTGCAACCCCGGCACGTCCCCCGCCGCCAGCATCTTCGCCAGTCGCTCGGGGGCGACGGTGCCGAGCCGGAACATGCACAGCGGGATGTTCTCGGCGTAGAGACGACCGAAGTCCTCGGCGGTCATCGCCGGCGGGATGTCCTTCACGTTGTCGGCACCGAGTGCGGCGACCAACCCCGTGCGCACCGTTGCCGTCAGCGCCTCGTGGTTCTTCAAGGCCGGCGTGTGCTCGCTGAACTCGACCTTCGGCGCGGGCGCGCCGAACGACGCCGCCACCGCCTTCGCCTTGCGTTCGATGGCCGCGAGCATCTTGGTGCGCACTTCGGGCGCGTAGCTGCGCACCGTCGCCTGCAGATGGCAACGATCGGGGATGATGTTGTGCTTGTTGCCGCCTTCGATCGCGCCGACGGTGATCACGCACGCCTCCAACGGATCGATCTCGCGCGACACGATGGTCTGCAGGTCGAGCACGAGCTGTGCGGCTTGCACGATCGGGTCGATGGTCAAGTGCGGCGCGGCCCCATGCCCACCGCGGCCGAACACCGTGATGTCGCAACTGTCGACGTTCGCCATGGTGAAGCCAGGCCGCACACCGACGTGACCGGTCGCCATGTCCGCTGACGTGTGCAACGCGAGCGCCCACTGCGGCCGGGGAAAGCGCGTCAGCAGCCCGTCCTGGATCATCGCCTTCATGCCGCCGGCGCGCTCTTCCGCTGGTTGCAGTTGGAACACCAAGGTGCCGCGGAAGCTGTCGCTGTGTTCGGCCAGATACTTCGCCGCGCCGAGCAAACAGGTCATGTGCAGGTCGTGCCCACACGCATGCATGATGCCAACGGCGCGACCTTCGGCACTTTGCGCCCGCACTTTCGACGAGTACGGCAGCCCCGTCTCCTCGGCGATCGGCAGCGCATCCATGTCCGCGCGCAGCAGACCGACCGGACCGTCGCCGCGCCGCAGCACGGCAACGACGCCGGTGCCGCCGACTTGCTCGTGCACTTCCAGGCCAAGGGCGCGCAGTTCGGTGGCCATGCGCGCAGCGGTCGCGCGTTCGTGGAACGAAAGCTCCGGGTTCTCATGCAAATGCAGGTAGAGGGCGGTGAGCGCTTTGCTGTTGGCGGTGAACCAAGCCTCGTCCTGCGCCGACAACAAGGTGGAAGAAGCGAGTGCGCAGGACGTCCAGAGCGAGGGCCGCATTCCGACAGTCTGACCGATGCGTCACCAGCGGCCAACAGCCGACCTTGCCCTCACCGCGGAACCCGTTCACACTGCCAGCATGCTGTTCTCGATTGCATCGGATGAACGTGCGGCGATGCACTTCGAAGACATGGCGTCGGCGTTTGATGCGGGCCTGCCGCTCGCAAGCCTCGGCGGCGATGCCAGTGCTGGCGAACGGGTGCTGCATGGCGCGCTGCACAAGCGAGGCGTGCGGCTGTCGGCGACCGAGGACGCGGTGCTGCTGCAGGCTTGGCGAGCTGGCAAGGCGGGTGCGGCGTTGCGGGGCCGCGCCGTCGAGCGTCGACGACGGGCGGAGTTTGTGCGCACACTGTGGGCAGGGCTGCGCTACCCGCTGGTGCTGCTGTTGATGGTGTTGATGGCGAGTGCGGCGACGTCGGCGCTGGTGGGGCCTGGGTTCTTCTATGGCGTCGTCATCACCTATGGCGCGTTGACGGGGCTCGGGTTTGGGCTGCGGGCGGCGGTGCGGCGCGGTGCTCTGTGGATCGATCGCATCCCGGTGCTGTCGCGGCTGATCGCGGGGCTGGCGGAGCTGCCTTACCTCGAGACCTTGCAAGCGCTCTATGGCGCCGGCGTGCAGTTGGGGGCGGCGCATCACGCGGCGCTAGGCACCGTGCGTGCTGGTGCGGTCGCCAACCGCCTGCAGATTGCGGATCGCATTCTGCAGACGGGGCGGCCGCTGCGCGAAGCCTTGGCGGAAGCCGCCGCCCTGCATCCGGAGACGCGCAACCTGCTGGCGACCGGCGAACAGGCGGGCCAACTCGAAGATGCGCTGGGCCGGGCGCTGGCTCGTCGCCGCGACGTCACCAGCCGCGAACTCATCAAACTGGCGCGCTGGGCGGGGCAAGCTGCCTATCTGCTCGCGGTCGTGGCGTGTGCGATCGTCATCCTGCGGGCCGCCAACGGCTACTTCTCGCTGTGGCGTAGGTAGAGTGCAGAGGCCCAAGTGCGGCCTTACACAGTCCCTCATCGATGGTTCCAAGGGTGCGACGTATGGATCCCCGCGTGAGCGACTCGCCTGTGAGCCACCCAACCGAAGGCGAGCGCCATTGGTTGGCGCGCTGTCAGGCCGGCGACCAAGCTGCGTTCCAGCCGCTGCTGCGGCCGCATTTGGGGGCCCTGTTGGCACTGGCGAAGCGTCACTGCCGCGACCCGCATTGGGCCGAAGACTTGGTGCAAGAGACGCTCGTTCGCGCGTTCCGCAACCTCGGTGGATTTCGTGGCGACTCGGCGCTGCGCACCTGGTTGTTTCGCATTCTCGTGCGGCTGGCGGCAGAACCCGAACGTTGGCGCCGTGGCAAAGGGGCGGAGCCGATCGGCGATTTGGACGTGCCGGACCATCTGGATGCGCGGGCTGAGCACGATGCAATGGCGCGTGAACTGCAAGATCGGCTGGAGGAAGCGATGGAACGGCTGACCCTGCGCCAACGCACGGCGTTGCACTTGCGCGCGGTCGAGGGCTTGGACTACGCGGCCATCGGCACCGTGCTGGTCTGCACGGCAGTCGCTGCGCGCATGCATGTGTTGGAAGCGCGGCGCAAGGTGATGGCCCGCCTTGGGGAGCACCTCGAGCCATGAACGGCCACATCCTCCCCCACTGTCCGAAGACCGACGCGGTGCTGGCGCTGCACCTCGATGGGGATCTGGACGGTGATGCCTTCTCGCCGAGTGCGAACGATGCCGCGCGCGGCGGTGAGAGCGGCTACGAGTTTGCTTGTGGCCAAACGCTGCAGGCGCACTGGCGAGACTGCCCAACCTGCCAGACGGCGTTGCGACGCGCCCGCCGTTTGGATGCGGCCTTGGCCAAGGCCGCGGGGGCGGGGCTCGTCGTGCATGCGGTGCGATCAGGGGCGGCACTGGGCGAAGTCGAAGCGCGGTGGTTTGCGACGATTGCTACTGCGGTGCCTTCTGTGGTGCCTTCTGTGGTGCCTTCTGTGGTGCCTTCTGTGGTGCCTTCTGCGGTAGCGACGGCAGTTGCTGAGCCCGCGCCGGTTGCTAAGGCGGTGGCGAGTGCGAAGGGGCCGACCTCGCGCCACCGTTCCGTAGCGGTGTGGTTGGTCGTTGCGACCGTCGCCGCGGCCGTTTTGCTGTCGTCGTTCTTTGGTTCCGCAGCGGCAGCTAATCCGGTGCACGCCGTCATCGCGGCAAAGATCTCCGCAGGACGGACTACCGCCGTGGTCGTCGCCGAGCCCCAGCCCGCACGGGTCGTGGCGCCGACACCACCGCCAGTTTCGACCTTGCTAGCGACGAGCGATGCCGTGCGGCGATTGCGCCTGCAGCAAGAACAGGCGGCGGCGGATCCCCAGGCGGTGATCAGTAGCCCAGAGGCCTTGGCACGTCGCGTCGCGGCGTCGCAGGCAATGGCTGGCGAGCGGTTGCACGCCGCCACCCAGTTGTTGGCGGCGTGTCGTCCCTTCGCGCCAGCCCCGCAGGTGGCGTTGCGGGCGTTGGTCGGGGCGTTGGCGGGGTGCGGCGACGTGGCGGCGAGCGACTTCGTCGTGCATGGTCGTTTGCTCGATTTGGTGCGCGACGATCGGCACGCCGTGGGCTTGCTCGCCGCCGAACTGGTCGCCTGCGATGGGCCGGGCGTTGGCCTGACCCGCGATCACTGTGCGGCGGTGGCGATGGCGGCGCGCTTGCAGATCGACCAGCTCGACCGCTTGTTGCGGCGGTTGGTGCGGCGTCATCCAGACGTGCTGGAAGTGGTCGCCACGGCCCTTCGCTGTGGCGCGCGCGAACGTGGCGGGGCGGTCTTGTTGCTCGACCTTTGGCGCGAACTGTTGGTGCGCGACCTCGCCGTGTGCGATCCGCACTGGGCGCAGTTGGCGTTCTTGGGCCAGCCGCCCGCGGTGTTCGCGGAAGTGCGGGCTGAGCTGAAGGTGTCGCGGATGGAATCGCGGCGGGTGCAGTGCTTGTTGGCGCTTGGCTGTGCGAGCGATGGGGACACCGTCGCCGTGTTGCTGGCGCATGCTCGCTGCCAGCATCACGAGGAAGCTCACGCCGCGGCGTTCGCGCTGTCGGGGCTTGCGCACGCCGACCTGAGGTCGATCGTCGCCCACGCCAAACCCGCGGAGGCCTTCTTGCTGCGGGCAGCGTTGGCGCGCGCTGGTCACGAATCGGCTCGCGAATGGATCGAAGGGCTGGCGCTGTCGCCGACCGAACGGCACCAGCTGCACCGCGGCCCATTGTCTGAGTTTCCAGGCGTCGCCAGCTGGTTCCGCGACCGCGGCACGGCTTCTGACTGAACGCCTCTGACTGATTGTCGGCCAAGACTTGTTTGCCAAGAGACCACCATGATCGCTTCCCTGCTACCACTCTGTCTGTTGTTCTCGTCGGTGGCGTCGCCACAAGGCCAAGCCCCGATCACCGAGATCCTGCCGCTGCAGCACTTCGTGAGCTCACACCCCGCGAGCAGCGTGCCCGCGTGGGGAACGTTGTTGCAGAGGCCGACCGAGCAGCAGCAACGCGACCTGTTGCAGGCAACGGCTTCGGACTGCTCGATGGCGACCGAGGACATGCTCAACCTGCTGCGCGAGACCGCCATGGCTGAGATCGAAGCCGGCCGTTTGCACATCAACGCTCTGAATGAAGCGCTGGTCGTTGTCGGCGAAGCCACCGAGGTCGCCAAGATGCGAGAACGCGTGCGCTTGGCGGGCGCCGTGTTGGCGCGGCCGCTGCAGATTGAGTTCTCGGTCTGGGATGCTGCCGATCGCGAAACGCCCAACGCCTTTCTCAGTGCCGCTGACTACGCCAAGTTTGTCGGCAACCGCGTACCGCTAGCGCGCAGCGTCGCCACCGCCCGCCACGGTGCGGCGGTCGCCCTCGAGCGCATGCGCTGGTCGCGCTACGTGCGCGATCTCGATGCCGAGGTGGCGCAGAAGCAGACCATGACCCAGCCAACCACCGATGAATACGGTGAAGGCAGCCATGCCGTGGTGCGCGCCTTCGGGCTCTTGGGCAGCGATGAATTCGCCGTGCATGTGCAGTTCGCGAGCTCGCAGCGGCGTGGCGTCGTGCGCACGGTGCAGACTGGCTTGCCCGGCGCCGCTGAGATCGAACTTCCCTTGTTGGAGACGGATTGCGGCGCCTGCTCCGGCCGCATCACCAACGGCGGGGCGTTGGCGGTGACGTTGCGCGGGCACGCCGCCAGCGGCGGCCAACGCATCGTGACCCTTCGCGTCAGCAGTCGCACGCCACCTGCTCAGCTCGTGCAAGAAGGACTCGGCATCTTCCCGTGCGGCGCCATCACCGACGCTGGCCTTGGCAGTCGGGTGCCGTTGCCCGGTGCGGCAGCGATGGAAGAGCGGGCGACGCCAGGCTTCGGCCACATGAGCAGTGAGGATCTGATCCAGTTCGTGCGCGACGCGTTCGCCGCGGAGGCGAGCTGTGGCGCGGGGTTTATGTTTGTTCATGGCCCGTCGGCGGTGCTGGCCAAGGCGGAAGCTGGCCTGCGCGGGCTGCAGGATCGGCTGGTGCGCAACGTCACGCTGGCACACACCGGCACCTTGGCAGTGGTCGACAACAGCGGCACCGGCAGCGCGCCCTCGCTGCATGAACTGACCCTGCCCACGCTGCTCGGCCGTCAGCTGACGATGGTCCGCGTGCTGGAGACGAATGTCATCGCCGACCTGCACCCCGTGATCGCCCAAGAAGCCGGCATCCTTGATCCCTCGGTGTCGATGCTGCAATCAGGCTGTTGGTTGTCGGCGAACGTCGCGCCCTTCGAAGACTCGATGCATTTGCAGTTGCGAGTGCAGCAACTGCACGCAATGCCGCCGCCAGCGCGCAGCGTGATGCCGGGCGGCGGCGTCCTGATGGCAACCGAAGTGGCGCGCACTGCCGCCAGCCACGATGGGCCCCTTGCCAATGGCCAAGCCACTGAGCACGGCGACGGACCAGCGATCACCATCGATGGTCGCGGCTATCGTTCCGCTCTCGCCACAATCCTGCGCTGGTGAGCGCGCGTTCTTCACCTTTCGCCAAGTACCACGATCCGTACCCGTGACCGCTGCTCCATTGGGGGCTACAAGGGGTGCATGCGTCTTGGCCTGACCCAATCCCTGAGAACCGAGCAGCGACTCATTCAGTCGCCGCAGATGATTCAGGCGATGCAGGTCCTGCAGCTGCCGCTGCTCGAACTGAAGGACCAGATCGACCAAGAACTGCAGGAGAACGTCTTCCTCGAACGCAAAGACGAGTCCGAGCGGCCTGAGCAAGCGACGGCGCCGGTGGAACCTGCCCCCGACCAAGGCCAGTACGACGATCGCCTGCAGCGCGAGTTCTCGGCGCAGATCGATCAGCTCGAAGCGCGGTTGGAGCCGAATTGGCGGCAGCGGCAAGGCAGCTACAGCGGCGATGAAGAGGACAAGAAGTTCGAGGCTCTCAACAACACGCCGGGCCGGACCACTTCGCTCGCCGAGTACCTGATGATGCAGGCTCGTACCCAGGAGTCGGATCCTGAGCTGTTGCGGGTCGTCGAGCACATCGTGTTTTCGCTCAACGAAGATGGCCGCCTCACCGACAGCTCAGAGATCGTCTCGCAGCAACTGCTGGTGCCATTGCCGTTGGCCGAAGAGGCGGTGGAAGTCGTGCGCGATCTGGAGCCCGTGGGGGTCGGTGCCCGTGACCTACGCGACTGCCTGCTGATGCAGCTCGCGCACATGACGTTCGTGCCGGCGTTGACGCGTCAGTTGGTCGAGAGCCACCTCGACGACTTGGCGATGAACAAGCTGCCCAAGATTGCCAAGGACACCAACGCCTCGCTCGATCAGATCAAGGAGTGCTGGGAGTTCCTGCGTGTGCACTGCAACCCGCATCCAGGTGCCGAGTTTCAGCCTGGCCCCGCCACCGGCGTCGTGCCGGATGTCGTCATCGATGAGATCGATGGCCGCTTTGAGGTGAAGACGCAACGCGGCTCCATTCCCGAGCTGACCATTTCGTCCGTCTATCGCAACCTGCTGCAAGAAGCGCGCAACGACCCCAAGGTCTATGAGTACCTGCGGCGCAAGATCGAGGCGGCGAAGTGGTTCATCGAGGCCGTGCACCAACGCCAGAACACCATCGAACGCGTCGCCAACGAAATCGTGCGGCGGCAGGAAGGCTTTCTTCGCCACGGCGTGCAGCACTTGAAGCCGATGAAGATGCAGGACATCGCCGACGCGGTGCACGTGCACATCTCGACCGTGAGTCGGGCGGCGTCGGGCAAGTTCATTCAAACGCCGCAGGGCATCTTCGACATGAAGCGGTTCTTCAGCAGCGGCACCATGTCGGATGCTGGCGACATGGTGAGCCAGCAGGCCGTGAAGGACACGCTGAAGGGCATCGTCGAGGTGGAAGACCGGGACAATCCGCTGTCGGACGATCAGCTAGTCGAAGAACTCAGCAAGCGCGGCGTGCACATCGCGCGGCGCACCGTGACCAAGTACCGCAAGGCGCTGGGCATCGCGAGCAGTTCGCGTCGCAAGACGTTTTGACGGCGTGGCGGCTCAGCAAACTGGCCGCTCAGCAAACGGGGCCGCTCAGCAAACCCTGATGACCATCATCGAGACGTCGTCTTCGTAGCGCTCGCGGCCGGTGAACGCCGCCAAGTCGGCGCGCAACGCATCCAACAGTTGCTTGGCCGTGTCGGTGGCATGGGCGCACAGCAGTGCTTGCAGGCGGTCTTCGCCAAACATGTCGAGGTTGTCGTCGCAGGCTTCCGTGATGCCGTCCGTGAAGAGCAGCACGACATCGCCCGGATTGAGAACCGTCTCGCTGTTGTCAAATTCGGCCCCCGCGACAAATCCCAAGGGTGGTCCGTTGGAGTTCAAGCACTCGACCGTCGAGGTCTTGGCCCGCCAGATCATGGTGGGATTGTGGCCCGCGCTGCACACCGACAAGCGCCGCGTTTCGCGTTCCATGCGCAGCAAGGCGGCGGTGATGAACATGCCCGTCGGCCCGACCTCGTTCACGACTTCGACGTTCAGGGAAGCGGCCAGTTCATTCGGCTCCATCCACGCCGCGTTGCCGCGGTAGTTGGCGCGGAACGAACTCATCAACAAGGCGGAGTTGATGCCATGCCCGCTGGCGTCGGCGATGACGACATAGATGTCGCCGAGGTCCGACGTGACCAGGTCCAGGTAGTCGCCACCGATGCTCTTCGCGGCGATCGTGCTCCAGGCAAACTCGTACTCGTCCGTGGATGGCGGCCCACTTGGCAGCAGGCGTTTCTGGATCGTCTCGGCCAGAGCGATCTCCTGCGCGATGCTGGCACTGTTCGCGCTCATCGCTTCGAGGCTCAAGCGGTGCAACACCGCCGCGGCCAGTTGGCCGAACGTTTGCAGTCGTCCGAGAAAGTCGCGCGGCTGGGTCGCGTCGAGCAACGGGTTGAACAACAGGCACACCCCTGCTTGCACGCCGTGGTAACGAAGCGGCAGCACGATCAGGCTCTGCAGGATGCGTGGCACACACTCCGGATCCAGCATCGCCATGGCCCCATCGCCTGACTGCATGGCCTCGGCGCCATCCGGCGCGCGCATAGCGAGGTGCGCCGGCTTGTCCAACAGCACGTCTGGCCACAAGCAGCCATCGACGCCGCGGAAGGATGCCAACAACGAGTCTGGCATGCCGAGCGCCTGCTCGAGACGAAGACCCGAATCGGCCTTGCCGACTTCGTGCAGCACGTAGAGCGCTCCTGCCGTCGCTTGCACCATGTTGGAAGCAAGGCTGAGCAAACGTGCGGTGACGGCAGCCGGATCCTCTTCTTGGAAGAGCACGATGCCTTCCTCCAGCGCCTGCAAGCTGGCGCAGTAGTCTTCCGTCGCCTGCCGCGATTCGGCGTTGAGGGTCAAATTGACGAGGGCCGTGCCGTAGTGCACCAGCAGCTCTTCAAGATGGGCCTGCGTGGCGTCATCGACCGCGGCGCCAATCCACAATTCGCCCAGGACGTGGCTGCGAAACTGAATCGGCAGCCGTTGTGCCGCTGGCAGTGGCCAGTCTTCGGCGCGAACGCGCTGGCGGCTGCGGATTGGACAGGTGTCCCCCAACGCGAGTCGCAGTTGCAGGGTGCCGGTGACGTCATCCGCGAGGCACAGGGCAGCGTCGGTGCGGCCCAGCATGCGCACGAGACTCGCCGACAAGCCGCGCTCCAGTTCATCTTGCGAACGGAAGGCGTGCAGTTCGGCCATCGCCGTTCCGTGCGCAGCACCTCGATCCTTGACGAGAGCGGTACTCACGGCAGCTCAGGCGCTCAGGTTGCCAAGGGCCAGAACCGACTCGTCCATCACGACTGCGAGTTGGTCCCGCAGCGCGGACCACGTCTCCGCCGTGAGCCCGAGCACCTGTAGGTCACTCGGCAACACCACCGCCGTCGGGGCGCGCCCGGGTTGGTAGCCGGTGCCGCGTTCGTGGGCGACCGCGTCCGCAAGCCGAACCACAGCGATCATGTTGGCGAGCGTGTCGTGGGTGCCTTCGTGGTGCGCCTTGATCAACTCTTGGATCTCCGGCGCCAGGTTCCACTTCGCTGTGACCAAGGCCCCGGCTTCCGTGTGGTCAAGGCCAACTCTCGCGCGCTCGAACTCGCACATCGGTCCAGTGATGGTGGCACCAGCGGCAGCTTCGCTGGCGTAGGTGACAAGGAGCAGCTTGCCGATGTCGTGCAGCAGGCCCGCGACGAACAACATTTCCGACTCGTCCGCCCCGAGGTGGCAGGCGCGAGCCAGGGCGCGCGAACCGGCCGCGACACTCACCGCGTGCAGCCACAGCCCCTTCGGCTGGTGGCCGTAACAGGCAAAGTCACGCTGCAGGAACTTGGCGGTACTGCTCGCGAGCACCAGACTGCGCACGCCGCGGAAGCCGAGCACCATCACCGCGTCCTTGATGGTGCGAATCGTGCGGTTCAGCCCGTAGAACGGCGAGTTGACCATCGCCAGCATCTTGGCGACCAACACTTGGTCGTTCTGCAGCAGGCTCTCAAGGTGAGCTGGTTCGGTGTCCTTCTTGTTCAGGATGCCGAGCAAGCGCGTGACCAAGTCAGGCAGCGGCGGAATCAGGTCGCTCTTGTGCAGGATCTCGCGGCGAGTCTTCTCCTGCAGTGCAAGGTGATGGAGGGTCGAGTGGCTCATGTGGTCGCGGCGTAGCAGTTGGCGAGGACGCTATTCCGGATCTCGGAATTCCGGATTTCGGAATTTCCCCTTGTCCAGCTTGACCATCGCCCGCTGGCGATCGCGGCAAAAAGGGCAAGCGGTCGCTGTGGCCGGTCTTTGACGCACTCCGCGCCGTATCGGGTTTTTCCTCTTTCCATTCGTGAGGGGTCCCGTGGGATGTCCCTGCGGCCGTGGTCGGTGGTGCAGGCGTGGCGTCAAGCCCGACGCGGGACGCGCCGATAGCTGCCCCCATGCTGCTCGGGTTTCGCAGTCATGCGAGTGTGCACTCGATCGAACGGTCGGCAACTCCGTTGGTCGGCAAGCGTCGCGCGCCGCGCGGTACTCGCTTCGTTCTCGATGCCTTGCTGGGTGCCACGCTGATGGTCGTCGTGCACCTGTTTGTCATCCAAGTGTCGGTCGTGAAGGGGCACTCGATGGAGCCATGCCTGCACGATGGCGACCGCCTGGTGGTCGATCGGGTGTCCTACAACCTCGGCGAAGTCGGTCGCGGCGACGTGGTCGTGTTGCGTTACCCGCGCAATCCTGCCGTCGACTTTGTGAAGCGCATCGTCGCTGTTCCCGGCGATCGGGTTGCCATGCAGCAAGGCACCCTGTGGGTGAACGGCGAAGTCGCGGATGACTACGGCAGCATTGCCGACGACGAGACGATGGCCGCGCAGGTCGTGCCCGCCGAGCACTTCTTCGTGCTCGGCGACAACCGGCCGATCAGCTGCGACTCGCGCGAGTTCGGCTTGGTCCCGCAGGAGTTGCTGAAGGGCAAGGTGCGGGTGCGGTTCTGGCCGCTGGCCAACGCGACCCTCTTCTAGTCGGTAGCAGACCAGCGGGTCGAGCGGGCCAGCCGATTAGTAGCGGTAGCGATCGGTCTTGAACGGTCCATCGGCGGCGATGCCGAGGTACTCCGCCTGCTTCTTCGACAGCTTCGTCAGCTTGACGCCGAGCTTGGCCAGGTGCAGCCGCGCCACCTTCTCGTCGAGGTGCTTGGGCAGCGTGTAGACGCCCTTCTCGTAGTTCTTGTAGTTGTTGAACAGTTCGATCTGCGCGATCACCTGGTTGGTGAAGCTGTTCGACATCACAAAGCTCGGGTGGCCGGTGGCGCAACCGAGGTTCATCAGGCGCCCCTCGGCCAGCACGATGACGCCGTGGCCATCGGCGAACACCCAGCGATCGGTCTGCGGCTTGATGTTGTCGCGGCGCACGCCTGGCACTTTGGCGAGACCAGCCATGTCGATCTCGTTGTCGAAGTGACCGATGTTGGCGACGATCGCATTGTTCTTCATGCGCGTCATGTGCTCGACGCCGATGACTTGGTAGTTGCCCGTCGCGCTGATGAAGATGTCGGCGTAGTCGACGCAGTCTTCGAGGGTCAGGACTTGGTAGCCTTCCATCGCCGCCTGCAAGGCGCAGATCGGATCGATCTCGGTGACGATGACACGCGCGCCCTGGCCTTTCAGCGATTGCGCACAGCCCTTGCCGACGTCGCCATACCCGCACACCACCGCGACCTTGCCCGACAACATGACGTCGGTGGCGCGCATCAAGCCGTCGACGAGGGAGTGACGGCAGCCGTAGACGTTGTCGAACTTCGACTTGGTCACGCTGTCGTTCACGTTCATCGCGGGGAACGGCAACAGGCCTTCCTTGTGCATCTGGTAGAGGCGATGCACACCGGTCGTCGTCTCTTCGCTGACGCCGCGAACACCGGGCAGCATCTTGCCCCACTTGCCAGGCTTGCCACCGCCGGTGCCGCCAGTGGCGCCGAGCGAGGCCTTCATGCACTTCAGCAGCTCGACCCAGTCTTCGCCGTCGTCCTTCTTGCTGCCGGGGACCTTGCCAGCCTTCTCCCACTCAGCGCCCTTCATCACCATCATGGTCGCGTCGCCGCCGTCGTCGAGGATCATGTTGGGGCCGTCTTCCCCTGGCCACGTCAGGGCTTGCTCGGTGCACCACCAGTATTCCACCAGCGTCTCGCCCTTCCATGCGAACACTGGCACACCACTCGGCTTGTCGACCGTGCCCTTGGGACCGACCGCGATCGCGGCGGCGGCGTGATCCTGCGTGCTGAAGATGTTGCACGAGGCCCAACGCACTTCGGCGCCGAGCTCGACCAGCGTCTCGATCAGCACTGCGGTTTGGATCGTCATGTGCAGCGAGCCGGTGATGCGCGCGCCCTTCAGCGGTTGCTTCTTGCGGTACTCGTCGCGGATCGACATCAGGCCCGGCATCTCGACTTCGGCCAGCAGGATCTCCTTGCGGCCGAACTCCGCGTCACCGAGGTTCTTCACCTTGAAATCGGTGGCGGCGAGCAGCTTGCTCTTTGGCTTCGAGGTTGTGGGCTTGTCAGACTTGGTCTTCGGGGTGTTGGTCGCGGTCATCGTCGGTTCGTCAGGTTTCAGAACGGAAAAGGAAAGAGAAGAGAACTCAGCGGTCGGTCGCTGGCTTGCGCCCGCGTACTACGAACATCGGAAATTCGGCGGTGCCGCCAGTCGGGCTGGCGACGCGGTAGCGATCCATGATCGGCTCGCTGTGCAGTTCGGAAAAACCCGCGCGCGCCAAGGCGCCGACCACCTGGTCTGGCCGGAGACCCAGGCGCAGGTCGCCCATCTGTTCGCGCATCCATTCGGCTTCGTGCGGCAGCAAGTCACTGATGACGACCGCACCACCGGGGCGCAGCACGCGGCGCACTTCGTTGGCGGCCGCTTCGTAGTCGGGCAAGTGGTGCCACACGAGATTGCTGAAGGCCGCGTCGACTTCGCCGTTCGCAAGGGGCAGCGCGTCGAGCTCGCCTTGGCGAAATACGATCGGTGCGGAGTGGCTGCTGCGTTTGGCTTGCCCGAGCATGCGTTCGCTGTGGTCGACGGCGATCACGTGCGCGCCGCGTTGCGCCAACCAACTGGCGAGAAACCCGGTGCCGCAACCGAGGTCGGCGACGGTCGGGCCATGTGGCCAAGCGTGCGCCAAGACCTCGGCGCGCAGCGTGCCGAGCGCGAACTCCTGCCCAACCGCACTCCACCGTTCGGCGAGGCGATCGTGCATGTCGCGACTCTTCTGCCGCCTCTGATCCAACACCGCTTGCAGCGCGAGTTGGTCGCGCACCCCTTCTGGACTCTCGACAGATGGCTGCACCGCGGCGGCATACAGGGTGCTCGACAGCGGCCCGTCGTCACTCGGCTCGACCAGCGAATGGAAACTCCAGGTGCCTTCGCGCCGATCGCGAACGAGGCCGGAGCGTTTGAGCAAGGAGAGGTGGTTGCTGATCCGGCTCTGCTGCAAGCCGGTAATGGCGACCAGTTCTTGCACCGCCAATTCGCCGCGCGCGAGCAGCGCGCACAGCCGCAGTCGGAGCGGGTCCGACAGCAGCTTCAAGGTCGAGTGCAGGCTGGACGCGGCTGATGCCATAGGCTTGATCACTATATCATAACATCGTGATGTTTCACTGCGCATGGGAACATCTTTGGTGACGGTAGCCCAAGTGCCGCTGCCATGGCCCGCGTTCTTGCGGTCGCTCGCCGGCGCGGGAACGCTGCTCCCTTCCATCAAGTCCAGCCGAGTCAGCCGAGCTGCCAAGGGGCGGCTTGCGGCGGCCATCGGTCCGTGCGATCGCTAGCCGGGCCGGACCAGCCGACCGCGCGCTACTTGACGTCCCAGATTTCGCCGGCGTAGAGCAGGTCGCGCAGCGACTCCTTCTTCTTGCTCTTCGCGGCCGTGACTTGTGCCTGCACGCCGGCCTCGAAGGTCGGCTTCTCGCGCCGCCGAAACACCCCCACCGGCACCGGGAATTCGGTTTCGCTCATCGTCGCCAACGCCATCGCCGGTGCCGGCGTCTCCGCCGTCTCATCCCACACGTAGGCCTTGCCGAGATCGGCGCCGGTCACGATGTAGGGACGGAACTGCGCATCGAACGCGATGCCCTGGTCCTTGTTTGGCCCCCACAACAACGGCTTCTGGTGCTCGAGGTAAAGGATGCGTGCGTCGCGCACTTCCTTCTCCGAGAAGCCCTTGAAGGCGCCGTCGTTGAAGATGTTGCAGTTCTGATAGATCTCGACGACCGCCGTGCCGGAGTGGGCGTTGGCTTTGATGACGATCTCTTCGAGGTGCGCACCGAAGACGTCGACGCCGCGCGCCACGAACGTGCCGCCCGCCCCGAGGGTCAGCGCAATCGGCGAGAACGGGTAGTCGACGCTGCCGAGCGGGGAACTTTTGGTGACCTTGCCCTGCTCGCTGGTCGGCGAGAACTGGCCCTTGGTCAGGCCGTAGATGCGGTTGTTGAACAGCAGGATCTTGAGCCCGATGTTGCGCCGCATGGCGTGGATGAAGTGGTTGCCGCCGATCGACATCGCATCGCCGTCGCCCGTCACCACCCACACGTCGAGCGCGGGGTTGCTGATCTTGACGCCGGTTGCGATCGCGGGCGCCCGCCCGTGGATCGTGTGGAAGCCGAAGGTCTCCATGTAGTACGGAAACCGCGAGCTGCAACCGATGCCGCTGATGATGACCGTCTCATGCAGCTGCTTGCCCATCTTGGCAAACGCGTTCTGCACGGCGTTGAGGATCGAGTAGTCGCCACACCCTGGGCACCACCGCACGTCCTGGTCGGTCTTGTAGTCCTTCTTCTGCATCACGGGACGATCGACACTGGTCATTGGCGCACCTCCTTCTTCATTCCGGCAAGCACGGTCTTCAGGAACGCTTCGATGTCATCGGTCTTGAACGGCTGTCCGTTCACTTGGCTGAAACTCTGCACATCGATCAGGTACTTCGCGCGCAGCATCATCGCGAGCTGGCCCGAGTTGAGTTCTGGCAGCACGACCTTCTTGAAGCCGCGCATCAACGCGAGCAAGTCGTTGGGCAGCGGGTTGAGATGCCGCAGGAACGCGCAACTGACTTTGTGGCCTTGTTGCGTTAGGCGCTGCGTCGCCGCGGTGATGGCACCGCGCGGGCTGCCCCAGCCGAGCACCAAGAGATCGCCAGTGCGATCGCCGATCGTCGCCGTCGGCGGCAAGTCGTTGGCGATGTTCGCCACCTTCTTGGCCCGCGTTTCGATCATGTGTTGGTGGTTGTCGGCGTCGTAGCAGATGTTGCCGGTGACGTCCTGCTTCTCCAGACCGCCGATGCGGTGCACGAGCCCCTTGGTGCCAGGCCGCGCCCACGGGCGAGCCAGCGTCTCTGGATTGCGCGCGTAGGGCATGAACTTTTCGCCGGGCTTGCCCGCCGGCGCGAAGGACACCGTGATCGGCGGCAGCGTCTCGGGATCGGGCAGCAGCCACGGCTCGCTGCCGTTGGCGATGAAGCCGTCCGACAGCACCACGACCGGCACCATGTACTTGGTGGCGATGCGCACCGCTTCGTAGCCGACTTCGAACGCATCCGCGGGCGTCGACGCCGAGATCACGCACACCGGCGACTCGCCGTTGCGGCCGTACATCACTTGCAACAGGTCGGCTTGCTGCGTCTTGGTCGGCATGCCGGTGCTCGGGCCAGCGCGCTGCACGTTGAGCACGATCAGCGGCAACTCGGCCATCACCGCCAGCCCGATCGCTTCGCTCTTCAAGCAAATGCCCGGTCCCGACGTCGACGTCAGCCCAAGGCATCCCGAGTAGCTAGCGCCGATCGCGGCGGCCACCGCCGCGATCTCATCTTCCGCTTGGAAGGTGATGACGCCGAGGTGCTTGTAGGTGCTGAGTTGGTGCAGGATGTCGGACGCCGGCGTGATCGGGTAGCTGCCTAGGAACAGCTGCAAGCCACTCTTCTGCGCGGCGGCGACGAGGCCAAGGCACAGCGACTGGTTGCCCATGATGTTCCGGTAGGTGCCCGGCTTCATCGGTGCTGGTAGCACGCGATAGGCAGTCTGGAAGATCTCGACCGTCTCGGCGTAGGCGTAGCCGGCCTTCATCGCCGTCAGGTTCGCATCGACCAGATCCGGCTTCTTGCCGAACTTCTGCGCGATCGACTTCTCGGTCGGCGCCATCTCGCGATGGAACATCCAGTAGAGGATGCCCAGCGCATACATGTTCTTGCAGCGTTCGCGATCGCGGTTGTCGAGCGCGGAGTTGACCAGTGCTTCCTGCGTGCGCGCTTCGAGGTCGACTTCGATCAGGCGGTAGCCCAACAGCGTGCCGTCGGTGCGCGGGTCCTTGTCGTACTTCGCCTTCTTCAGGTCGAGGGCGGAGAACGACGCCGTGTTGAGCAGCAGGATGCCGTCCTTCTTCAGTTCCTTCAGGTGCACCTTCAGCGCCGCCGGATTCATCGCCACCAACACGTCCGGCGCATCGCCTGGGGTGTGGATGTCGAAGCTCGAGAAGCGCAGTTGGAAGGCGCTGACGCCTGGCAGGGTGCCCGCCGGGGCGCGAATCTCGGCTGGGAAGTCGGGGAACGTCGCAATGTCGTTGCCCATCAACGCGGTTGTGCGCGTGAATTGGTCACCAGTCAGCTGCATGCCATCGCCGGAGTCGCCAGCGAAGCGGATGACCACTTGGTCGAGATCCTGCAGGCCCTTTTCGTGGCCCGTTGTCGAGGTGTTGGAAGTGTGCATTCAGGTCGGATTCGGGGGCGGCACTATAGCGACGGTCGGCGCGCATTCGAAAGCGCGTCGATAGGTCTTTTCTGAGGGTCGCCCAGCACCTCGTGGCGGCCGCCGAATTGTCGGTAAGGTTCTAGAGCGTCGCGGGTCTCTCGGCCGGAACCAACCCGAGCGAGACCTTCATGAGAACGTGTACTTCCCTCACCTTCCCGATTGTGCTGCAGCTGCTGGCGACCGTTGCCAGCGCGCAGTCCGCGACGTCGACGTTTGGACTCGCCCGCACACGCGAACTCGCCGAACTCGGTCGACTGCCGACGACACGCGATGTGGTCGTGCGCGACTTGATCAACTACCACCGCCATCGGCTGCCGTTGCCGAAGGCCGGCCAAGACGTGGCGCTCGACCTGCGGTTCGACCGGGCGACCGCAGGCCTTGGCGACGAGGTGTGGTTGCAGGTCGGCTACACCACGGGCCCGCTGGGTGATCGCGCGTTGGCGCCGCCTTGTCGCGTGGCCTTGGTCGTCGACTGCAGTGGCTCGATGGCCGAGGCCGGCAAGATGACGGCGGTGCAGGCGGGCTTGCATGCGTTCGCCGATCGCTTGCGCAGCGACGACGAAGTCGCGCTGGTGGCGTTCTCGACCAGTGCGCAGTTGTTGGAAAGTGGCCGCGCGCGGGGTGATGGTCGCTGGCTGCACACCGCGATCGATCGCTTGGCGCCCGCTGGCAACACCAACCTGCATGCCGGGTTGATGCTCGGGCTGGAGCAACTGCGGCGCGGCGAAGGCGGTGCGCAGAAGCGCCGCGTGGTGCTGTTGACCGACGGCATCGCCAACGTTGGCATCACGGCCGCCGAGCAGATCCTTGCCGACGCCGTGCGGTGCGCCGAGACCACGATCGACATCGCCACCATCGGCGTTGGCCAGAACCTCGACGTGCCGCTGCTGCAGCGCTTGGCGGACGGTTCGCGCGGGCTGTTCCACTTCGTCGCGGACGCCACCGATGTGCAGAAGGTGTTCGTCGCCGAAGCCGACAGTTTGTTGTCCGCGGCCGCGCGCGGCGTGACCCTTCACCTCGACTGGCCTGGTCGCGACTTGTTGGACGTGCAAGCCCTGCACGAAGGCGTCACCGCGAACGGCCAGCGACTGACCATTCGACTGCCCGACCTCAACGCCGGGGCGACCGGCGTCGTCATGCTGCGTTGTCGCCTTGCCGACGGCGTGCGCGACAGCTTGGCGGCGCACGCCGAGATCACGTTCGAAAGTGCGGAGCGGTCGACGAGGTGCAGCGAACGGGCCACGGCCTCGTTGCGGGTGGCGCACGAGAGCTACACCGTGCGCGTTGGCGACAGCTACGAACGTATTGCGCAGCAGCAGCTCGGCGACCGCCACCGCGCGGCCGAACTCATGGCCCTCAACGCCAACAAGGCGCCGGAAAAGCTGCACCCAGGCGCCCGCTTGCGTTTGCCTAACCACGGCAACCACGACCTCGAAGTGCGCAAGAACGCGGCGATTGCCGTGCTCGCCAAAGGGCTCGCCGACCTCGCCAACGCGGCCGAAGCCCGCCGTTGGGCGGACGCCGATCGGTCGCTGCGGTTAGCGAGTGACGAGGCTCAGCGCCTGTTTCCCGGCCAGGACGAAGACGTGCAGCGCGTTCGCGACATCGCCGCTGGCCATGCGCGCACGCTGCGTCGCTACGTGGATCGCTTCCGCGATTTCTGAGCCGCTGCCGCCATGCAGATTCGCTGTACCCACTGCACGAAGACGATTGCGCTAGCCGCCAACGGTGCGTTGCTGACTTCGTGCCCGCACTGCTCGCAACCGCCAGGGCCCGGCCGTTTGGGCCCGTACGAGCCGTTGCGCTTGCTTGCCACTGGCGGCATGGGCGAGGTTTACTTGGCGCGCCACCAAGACCTCGGCACCGAAGTCGTGATCAAGGTGCTGCCAGCGATTGCGCTCGCCGCGGCGGCGGTGACGCGCGAACGCTTCGCTCGCGAAGCGCGGCTCACGGCCAAGGTGCAGCATCCCGGCATCGTCAAGGTGCACGCGTTTGATGTGGAAGGCGACCGACCCTACCTGGTGCTCGAGTTCGTCGCCGGGCAGACCTTGCGCCAACGGTTGGCGGCTGGCGCGCTGACGATGGTCGAAGCCGCGCGCTGTGTGGCGCAGACCGCCGACGTGCATGCGCTCGGCGTGTTGCTCTACGAACTGCTCACCGGCCATTCCCCGTTCCACGGCGCCAATTTGTTCCAGGCGCTGAAGCTGGTGGAAGCGCTGGTGCCCGCCAAGCCGTCCTCGCTGCGAGCGGACGTTCCCGCGGCACTCGATGCTGTGGTGCTCCGTGCGCTCGCGAAGCAGGCCAATGATCGCTTCGCCTCCGCTCGCGCGTTCGCCACGGCGCTGCGCGAAGCGGTGCCCGCCGCCTGCTTGCCGAGTGCGGCTCGTCCCCGCGCCCCATGGTGGTCGTGGCTGTCGCTGGCCGCGGCCTTGGTGCTGGGTACCGTCGGTGTGCTGATGCTGCAGCGAGAACCGCTCGCCGCAGTGGATCTCGATGATGACGCGTTCTCGCTGGCGGCGAACATCCTGGCCGACCGCGTCAGCGCGCGCACGGCCGCCGAGCAAGCTCTGACTGCTGGCCATTGGGCTACCGCGTTGCTGTTGGCGGAACGCGCGGTCACCGCGGGCGACGCCACCATGCTCGACCTGGCGCGGCACGCCTTCGTACTCACCCACCTCACCTGGCCACTGGCTGCGAACGCACCGCCGTGGCTTGGCTGCTACGACGAGGGCCAACGCACGCGCTTGTTCGGCGATCGGCTGGAGCCCGCGACGTCCCGTGATGCGATGTTGCTCGCGCAGTCGGCATTGCTCGCCGGTGACGAACGGCTGGCGCAGCAGCATCTGCAAACCCTGACCGACACCCCCACGGTGCGTCGCCTGCGCTTGCTCGCGGCCCACCTCGGGGCCACAGATCTCGACACCTTGCGCGCGCAGCACGACGCGTTGGCCGCGGCGGACGAGGCGTGTGCGCAGCTGCTCGCCGTTCGCTTGGTCGAGCCGGATCGCCGGGCGGAGGCATTCGTCGCCATCGCGCAGCGATTGTCGATCGAGGCCCCCGAGCACTGGTTGGCGCGCACCTTGGAGCGGCATGCGCGCGGTCAAACCCAAGATGCCACGCACGCCGCCGAGCAGGCGTGGCTGCTTGGTGCTGGCGAACTGGCGGTGCTGCTCGATGCCAGTCTGATGCTGTTGCCCGGCACCGTGCATGGTGTCGGGCTGCGCACGCTGCCGATCGCAACGATGGTCAGCATGCAGCGGCGCGTGCAAGCGGGCGATGGTCAGGACGCACCGGCTGGTTGCTTGGTGCACGCCTTGGGCACGGCCGGGTCAGGCGGCCTCGCCGACCTGAGTAGCGTGCGAACCTTCCCGGCGCCGGTGCGCCAGTCGGCAAGTCGATGGTTTGTCGCGGCCGCCATCGCCAACCCACCGCACAACCTGCAGCTGCTGATGGTGGCCGCCAGCTTGGGGGCAACCCCGGAGTACTCATTGCTGCCGTGGTCGCTGACCTCGCCCGATACGCGGTCGATGCTCGATGCGGAGGCGCGGCGTGGGCGCTGAAGCGGACGAAGGCGATCTGGTAGCACAAGCGCAGCGCGGCGATCGCGCCGCGTTCGCCGAACTGGTGCAACGGCACGGCCCGCGGCTGTTGCGCTTCCTGGTGACGATGACGGGCGACGTGCACGTTGGCGAGGATGTGCGGCAGGAGGCGTTGCAGCGGGCGTTCCTGCACGTGAGTCAGCTGCAAGACAAGAGCAAGTTTGGCAGTTGGCTGCTGTCGATCGCGTGCAACCAGTGCCGCACTCGGTTGCGTGCGGAAGTGCAACGCCAGCACGAAGGCGAAGAGCGCCTGGCCGACGTTGCCGAGGGCCGCCGCTCGGCGCTGAGTTCGCTGGTGCGGCGCGAAGATGCGGTGCGGTTGGCGTTGGCGATCGATCGGCTGCCGATCGTGTTGCGCGAAGCGTTCGTGCTGTTTGCGGTCGAAGGACTCAGTTACGCCGAGATCGCGGCGGTGACAGCGACGACCGAGGGCACGCTGCAAGTCCGGGTGCACCGCGGGAAGGCGTTGCTGCGCCAACAACTCGGGACGCAAGTCGACACTTGGTGGGCCCGCGAGTGAGCCGTCAGCGCCGCGAGTAGAAGGAAAGCACGCCTGCTTCAGGCGACCGACTGGTGCGGATCGATGACAAACTTCTTCGCCGCGCCCTGGTCGAAATCGACATAGCCCTTGGGCGCCTGGTCGAGGCTGATCATTTGCACGTTGACCGCTTTGGCGATCTTGATCTTGTCGTACAGGATCGCCGTCATCAGCTTTCGGTGGTAGCGCATCACTGGGCACTGGCCCGTGGTGAAGCAGCAGCTCTTGGCCCAGCCAAGGCCGATGCGGATCGATAGGCTGCCGACCTTGGCCGCCGCGTCCACTGCACCTGGATCGCCGGTCACGTACAGCCCCGGGATGCCGATGTTGCCGCCGGCCTTGACCACGGTCATCAACGAGTTCAACACCGTCGCCGGCGCTTCGACTGCCGAATCGCGGCCGTGCCCACGCGCTTCGAAGCCGACGCAGTCGACCACGCAGTCCACTTCGGGCACACCCAGGATCTGTTCGATCTGCTCGCTGACCGTGGCCTTCTTCGAGACATCCACCGTCTCGCAGCCGAAGGAACGCGCTTGCTTGAGCCGGGCCGGAATCAGGTCGCCAACGATCACGACCGCCGCGCCGAGCAAGTGACAGGACGCCGCGCAAGCCAGTCCCACTGGGCCTGCGCCCGCAATGTAGACCGTCGAGCCCGGACCGACGCCCGCCGTCACCGCACCGTGATAGCCGGTGGGGAAGATGTCCGAGAGCAGCGTGAGATCCTTGATCTTGCTCATCGCCTGATCGCGATCAGGGAACTTGAGCAGGTTGAAGTCGGCGTACGGCACCATGACGTACTCGGCCTGCCCGCCGACCCAACCGCCCATGTCCACGTAACCGTACGCTGCACCTGGACGCGCGGGATTGACGGCGAGGCAGATCCCAGTCTTGCCTTCCTTGCAGTTGGCACAGCGGCCACAGGCGATGTTGAACGGCACGCTGACCAGGTCGCCCTTCTTGATGAACTCCACGTCGCGCCCGCACTCGATGACCTCACCGGTGATTTCGTGGCCGAGGATCAATCCCGGCTGGGCGGTGGTTCGACCGCGAACCATGTGCTGATCGGAGCCGCAGATGTTCGTGCAGATGACCTTGAGAATGACGCCGTGCTGGCACTTGCGTTTCTGGTCCTTCAACTCGAGCTTCGGGAAGGCGATGGTCTGGATCTCGACCTTGCCAGGCCCGACGTACGCGACGCCTCGATTCGTTGCCATGGTTGCTACCTAGGAGAGCAAGAGGGTTGATTGTCTTTGGGAACTCGGATCGCACGATTGTCGATCCGGATTCGCGCCGTGCGACGGCTAGAGCGAGTAGATCCGTTGCCACAGCGCGCAGCGCACGGAAATGCCGGCTTCCGGTCCGCGGGCTCCGGCTCGATCAAGTTCCCTCGGCGGAATGCCGACAATCCTCCCATGGGATCGGAGAGGTGGAGCCGCCGGGCGGTCGGCATCGTGGCGTGCGTGACGTGTCTGAGCCAAGTCGTGGCCCAGCACGACCCGCACGCCACGCCACCTCATGCCCCGGCGACGGCCCCCGCCGAAGCCAAGCGCGCGTCGGCCGCGACGCACGCGCCACTGCCGACCCTGCATCCGCTGGTGGCTTGGTTGCACATCAAGAAGGGCAATGCCGCCGCCGTGGCCGCCAAGGCCGTGCAGACGCCGCTGCCGGCCCCCGCCGAGCGCCCCGCCGGTGCTGGACGGTACCTGTGCGCCGTGTTGGTCTGCGCCGACGTCGACCTCGATGTCGCCGCGGTGCTTGGACTGCGGCGCCAAGACGTTCTCGTGCTCAGCGCTCCGGGTCCCTTCGCCACCCCGGAGACCGCCGCCCTGCTCGAACGCGTGGTCCTCGACGAACGGCTGTCGCTGCTGCTCGTGCTCACCCACAGCGACTGCCGCAGCCTAGCCAGTCGTTCCCCGGTCGATGCCTTGACGCGCCGCCTCGAGACCTTGCGCACGGAAGCAACGCGCCGCCAACAGCCCCTGCCAAAAGTGCTAGCTCAGTTGCAGCGCGAGCAGTTGCTGGCGGCGAGCGAGACGTTGCGCCTACGCAGTGAGAAGGAAGACCTGCGAGTGATCCCTGGCCAGATCGACTGCCAGACCTTGGCGATCACCTGGCACCACCACGCTGCGGATGCGATGCCGTTGTCGCCGGTGAAGTGACTCGTCGTTGGGGAGAACCACCCAGGTTCTCCACGCGTTGCGGAGAACAAATCCGCCGCTCGCCTCTCCCTTCACGCCGCTCGTTCGCTCCAATGTCGCGCCCTGCGCCGACCAGAGCGCTCTCTCGCTACGACCCCTCGCCCGGGCTGCGCCCGTTCTGCACCCTGCATGCTCACTCAGCTTGGCACCTATTGCCAACAGTTCGATGGCACGCTGCGTCCGTTGCTGCATGACATCGCCACCGCGCTGACCGCGATCGATCAGGCCGCTGCCGAGACCCCGGGACGCAGTCTGCAGACGCCACTGCGCGAGCTGCAACACCACCTGAAGACGCTGTGCGACAAGGTGCTTGAGCAGCAGGCCTACGTCTTGATCTTCGGCCCGCTGAAGAGCGGCAAGTCGACCCTGATGAACGCCATTGCTGGCGCCTATGTCAGCGAAGTCAGCAGCCTGCCCGCCTACCCGTGCTTGGTGTTTGTCAGCTCAGGCCAGCAACGTGAGTACATCGTCACTAATTACGACGGCACGGCGAAGGTCTGGCGGGAAGCGCGCGAACTGGCCGCCCACATCGATCGTGCCCACGGCGAGCTCGCCGCCGCCATCCGAACGGCAGAGGAGAAGGGGCTCACGTTCGATCCGGCCGAACACTTCCCGCAAGCGATCCGTCGCGTCGATGTGCGCGTGCCCGGCAGCGAGCTGGCGTCGACGGGTGCCGTGCTGGTGGATACGCCCGGCCTCTACACCCGCATGCGGTTTGGCTACGACCGCATGACGCGCGACTTCCGCAACGCCGCGGCCTGCGCGATTTTCGTGGTGAAGAGCGACACGCTGTTCTTGGAGCAGGTGTTCGCCGAGTTCCAGCAGTTGCTCGACTTGTTCTCGCGCATCTTCCTGGTCGTCAACGTCGACTCGCACAAGCGCGACGTCTCGCCCGACGGCAAGCTGGTGCCGAGCCTCGAGCAGTCGCAGCCGGAAGCCGTGTTGAAGGCGTTTGAACAGCTGGCGATGTCCGCCCCACTGCAGCGCGCTGCCGCGGAAGGCAAGGTGCGCATGTATCCGGCCGACCTGCTGCACGCGGCGAGCAACGCCCTGCAAAAGGGCCCGCCGGAACAATGCCCCGCGGGCTTTCGCGCCTTCCGTCAGGATCTCGCCGATTACCTGGCGAGCTCGGACTACCTCGCGGCGTTCCTGCGTGACTCGCTGCAGCGTGCGCAGACGCTGTTGGGTGAGACCAACCAACACTTGGCCGGCGCCGACGTGCAGCGCCTGCGGCAGATGCTCGCCGATGTCGACGAACAACTCGCCTGGGTGACCGCCGAACAGAGCCGCATCCAACAGGCGCTGCAGTTCGATTGGTCGCCAACGTTCGCGCGCGGCCTGCGCGACATCGATGCTGAGGTGGAACGGTTCGCCCGCGACTCCGGCGCCAAATTGCTGCGCACGCTCGGTGCCTCGATCGACACTTGGTTCTTGTCGAGCCACAGCCTCGACTGGCTGATCCAAGGGCAGTGGACGCCGTTGGTGCGCGACTATCGCGACGAAGTGCTCGCCGCCGGCAAGCGCACGTTTGAGCAGATGAGCGGCCAGATCGATGCGGGCCTCGACTTGCCGAGTGGCGTGCCAGAACTAGTGCGGCGCGCCGGCATCGAGCTGCGCCAGACGCTCGCCCAGGCGCTGGCCAAGCTTGGCACGGTGGCGTGGCCGACGCGCACGGCGGTCCCGGTCGAAGTCGGCCACATCCCGCTGAAGCGATCGATGCTCGACGTCGTCGCCTTCCGTTCGCTCGATCGCGTGCGCGAACGGCTGTTTGGCCCGCCGAGCAAGCCCGACGTGAAGATCCCCGGCAAGGAGAAGGCGGCGCGCCTTGGCGATCCTGGCCGCCTGTACTTGCACCAGTGTGTGGCGCAGTTTCGCGCCGCGTTGCTGCCGGAGACGGTGGCCCTGCTGCGGGAGCACTTCGGCCCGAAGTTGTTGGCGGTCGCCGTCGACAGCCTGCGCAGCCAACTCGCGGCGCACCAGCCGCGGCTCGAACAGAAGCGGCTCGAATTGGTGGACACCCGCCAGCGCCTGCTCGGCCTCGCCGCCCCGTTGCGTCAACTCGCCAACTCGTCGGCGCAGTTGGTGCCGCGCCTGCAAGAACTCGGTCGCGCGTTCGACCACGATGTCGCCGCGGCGGCGCCAACCAAGCAAGTGGTCATCGCCGCCAAGCCACCGCAGCCGCGCGACAGCAAGGATGCGTTGGGCACGACGCCGACCCGCCGCGGCTGAGGGCCTGTTGGCAGGGCTGGCGCGGCACCGGCTGCGGCTAACGCGGCGCCACCGTCACCCACCAAACGCGTTCGCTCTGTAGCAAGTCGCCGTCGTCGAGCACCACCCACGGCCATTGCTGACCCGCTGGCTTGCCGTCGTCGCGCACGCGACAGACCACTTGGTAACGGCCCGGCGCCAGGTCGCGCGTGGTCAGGCGAAACTTGTTGCGACCGTTGCCGATTGGCACGCCATTGTCCCCTTTGCTGTCCTCTTTGCCGGGCAGCATCTGCAGCTTGCCGCGGCGCCCGCGGTCCGGCAGGCGCGAGTCATCGGCCGGCTTGATGGCTTGGCCTTCGGGCAACACATGCCAGCGCACATCGAGCGCATGCGTCTTCGGTTGCATGCACGTCACCTCAAACTGGAAGGCTTCGGCACTCGCCAAAGCCGCTGCCTGGTCGCGCCGCGTTGGCGGGGAATGCGCTTCGATCGGATCGACGCGTCGATAGATGTTGTGCACGATCGCTTCGCGGCACACCGGACAAAACTGCACGCCGTCCTCCATCGTGCAGCCGCCCGACGTCGGCTTCCACGCCCCCTTGATGCGACCATCGGCGCCGCGATAGGCCCCGATCCCGGGGATGCCCGCGGCGACAAAGTGCTTCCAGGGCACTTGCTTCAGGTCTTCGGTGGCACTGACGTTGATCGTGCTGCGCGGCGAACCGCGATGGCCGGTGAACGTGCTGTACTCGTCGCTGAGGTTTGCGAACGCGTGGCCCCATTCGTGCACGAGCGTGTCATCGGCGCGGCCACCAATGGCCGCGATGCCGCCGCCACCCGTTCCCATCGAGCCAGCCTTCACGATCGCAATCGCGTAGCCATCTTGCTCGGGCAACATCTCCAGCATCTGCACCGCTTTGCCGTGGTCGATGCCAACCTGGCCCTGCACGTCGCCCGCGACATGGCCGCCGAGCGCTGTCTCTTTGGTGCGGCCGTAGCCGGTGACGCCCTGGTCCTTGCTCGTCAGGTTGATGCGCACGAAGTTGTGGTAGCTGAAGTACTCGCCGAGCAACTTGTGGTTCTTGAACACATCGACGGCGCTGCGTGCGATGTCCTCGAACTCGTTCTGGTCATCGAGTGCAAAGCCGTCGCCCATGAGCACCACGTCGACCCGGTTGTTCGACGCCCCGTGCCGCTGCAGGTCGCCCCAGCCGAGATAGGCGGTCGGCTGCGTGCGCAGAGCGGCCATCTTGCCCCACACCGTGTTCGGGTAGCGCGAGGCGAGTTGCTTGTAGAGCGAGAACGCGGCCGTGTAGCGCGCGTCGGCGACCGCTTTCTCGGCGCGCTGGAATTCACCCTCCGCCTTCTTGTTCTCCGGCCCCTGCGCGGCCATAGGTGCGAGCAGGAACAGGCACGGAAGCCACGGCAGCAGCGAGCGGATGAACATGGTGTCGCCTCAAAGCCGAGCAGGTGCGCCCGGCGAGGACGCAACCATGGTGCGGCTGCACCGCCTCGTCAATCGGCGAGCTGGGCGAGGCAGCCGTCTTGACAACACGTGACGTGATGCCGCCAATGCTCGCTGCATGCCCGACGCCGCGGAAACGACACCCCAACTGCTCGAGCGCTGGCACGGCGGCGACGAGCAGGCATTGGCGCAGTTGGTCCAGACCCATTTGCCGTGGCTGCGCCAGCACGTGGAGAGGCGTCTTGGTGCGTTCCTGCGCGGGCGCGGCGACGCCGACGACTACTTGCAGGATGTCCTCGTCGACTTCCTGCGCGATGGCCCCCGCTTTCAGGTGCGTGATGACGCGCAGTTGCGGGCGCTGCTGGCCCGCATCGTCGAAAACACCCTGCGCGACCGCAACGATTGGTTTCGCGCCAAGCGCCGCTACCTCAGCACCAGCGTGCGGATCACGCGCGACAGCGTGCTGCCGCTCGATCCCGCGCTGCAACGCAGCACGACGCCGACGCGCGATGCCGTTCGCACCGAAGTGCGCGATTGGGTTCGCCTGGGCCTCGAGTTGCTCGAAGGCGAGGACCGCAAGATCCTGCTCGCGCGTGAATACGAGGACCGTTCGTTCGTGCAGATCGGCGAAGAACTGGGCATGACCGCCAACGCCGTGCGCATGCGCTGGGTGCGGGCCGTGGCCCGACTCACGGAAGTGATGAAGGACCTGCAAGCCGGTCGCATGCCACCTGAGACCGTCAGCAGCACGCCGACGTGACGTGTGGCGGTGGCATACGAAGCAGTTCGCCTCAGCAGTTGCGCGCCAAGACGCGGAACTCCTGCAGCGTCGCGCGCACCCGCGCCAGCACGTCGTCGGCTGGCATACCGGTGAACAAGGCAATCGCTTCGCGCACAGTGGCGACCGCGTAGACCGTGAATTCCCCAGCGGCGACGGCTTCGACGACGTCTTCGTCAAGCATGAGGTCGGCGACATTCGCCCGCGGCAGCACCACCCCCTGCTTCTTGGTCAGCTTGCGCGCACGGCACAGACGGAAGAAGCCTTCGATCTTGGCGTTGACGCCGGCCACCGCTTGCACTTCGCCCTTCTGGTTGACGGAGCCGGTGATGGCGAAGCCCTGCGCCAGCGGCACCGAACCGAGGGAACTGAGCAACGCCAACAATTGCGCGAGCGACGCCGAGTCGCCTTCGACGCCGTTGTAGAGCTGCTCGAAGCAAATCGTCGCCTGCATGCAAAGGGGGCCCTGGCGGCCAAACTCCTGCAGCAGGAAGCCTTCCAGGATCATCACGCCCTTGTCGTGAATTGGCCCCGACAGGTTGGCGAGGCCTTCGATGTTGACGAGCCCCGAGCGCTGGGCGGTCGCCACTCCGGAGTTGCAGGTGATGCGGCACGGGCGTCCGAACTCGATCGAGCCGGTGTCGAGCACGGTGAGGGCATTGATCTGCCCGATCACCGCCCCGGTCGTCGACAGGCGCATGTAACCCGCCGCGTAGTCGCGTTCGGTGAGCTCCTGCGCCAGGTCATGCCGTTGCCGCTGCATCATCACCGCGCGCTGCACGTGCTCGCGGCTGACGAGGCGCGCCGCTTCGCGTTCACACAGGCTCGATGACTCGCGCGCCAAATCGCCAATCTCGCTGTAGCGCGTGATCAAACGATCGCGGCGGCCGGCCGCGCGCGCGCCGTATTCGGCAATCGTCGCCAGCGCGGTCGGCGCGAAGGCGCGCAGCTTCTCGGTGTCGACCAACCACTGCAGGTAGTCGGCGTAGCGCGTCAGGTTGAGTTCGTCGACGGGGATCGTGGCATCGAACTCAGCGTGGATCTTGAAGATCTGCGGGAACTGCACATCCTCCGCCGCGAGCGTCTCGTAGACGCCGGGCTCACCGATCAACACGACCTTGAGGTCGATGGGAATCGCCTCTGGCTGCAGCGATCCCGTCTGGGCGCCAGCCGATTGATCGAACTCGCGGATCTCCAGCAGGCCTGCCTGCAGGGTGCGTTTGAGCTGCGACCAAACACCGTTCTCGCGCAGCACATCGAGGCAACGCAGCACCAGGTACCCACCTTCGGCGCGCAGCATGGCGCCCGGATTGACGTGCAAGGCCCCCGATTGCGAACCGTCGGGCGGCGGCGTGATGGTGCCGAACAGATTGCCGAACGTGGGGTTGGTTTCGATGACGATGGGACAGGCGTCGTTGAACGACGTCTTGATGATCTTCGCCTGAAACTCCCCCAAGCGCGGTTCGCTGACCACCGGCAACGGCGCTTCCAGTGCCTTGCCATCGTCGTCGCTGTCGTTCTCAGCGGCGACCCACTGGTGCAAGTGGCGCTCGACGTACTCACCGGCGGCGTCGAGCCAATCAGCGACTTCGGGTTGCGCCCACTTGCGTTGAAACTCCTTCTGGTGCAGCTGCAACACTTTCCACGCCAACTTGCGATCCATCGTGCGCACTTCGGAATCGACGCGCGCTTGCTCCTGGCGAATGCGGTCGTTGACCTCATCGAGCCGTTCGAGCAACTGTTCGCGTTGTTTCAGCAGGCGCGTGCGATCCTCTTCACTGACCTTGCCTTCGATCGCCAACGCCGACAACGCATCGACCGTGATCGGTTCGTCATCGACCACGGGGTAGATGTCGGCGGTCGAGGCACCACTCTGGGCCTGGAAGCGCACGAGGGCGCAGCCTTGGCGATGCGCCTGCCGCTGCAGCGCGTCCATGATGCGGCGCTCCCGGCTGCTGCTGGCACGTTTGACCACGCGCCGCGACATGCGATGCGGGCGCGAACGCAGCGCCGCGATCAAGTGACCGTGCAGAGCGCGACCGAGTTCGAGCAGGTCATCGCGGAACGGCGACGCCTTGCCGGCCGGCAGTGACACCAGCAGCGGTCGATTCGGCTCGCGGAAGTTGTGCACGAACACCCGATCGGGTGTGCGCCGACAGTGCGGTTGGATGTCGCGCAGCAGCAAGTCGACCACCGCTAGGCGACCGGACCCCATCAAGCCGGAGACGAACAGGTTGTAACCCTGGGCGTGGATCGACAGCCCCGTGCGCAGCGCCGCGATCGGTCGCTCTTGTCCGAGCAGGAACGCTGCCGTCGGCGGCTTGCCCGAGGGTTTGATCGGCGGGCACTGCCAGCGCAGCTCGCTTGGCGACACCACGTAGGCGCCGCTGCCTGTCGGGTCCGCACGGTGGTGGGCACGGTCGTCGGCACCAGCGCGCGCCTTGCCTCGGCCAGACCCGACGGCCTTCGCACCAGCGACCCTGCCACTAGCGACCCTGCCACCAGCGGCCCTAGCACCCGTGACCCCGCCGCGGCCATTCGCCTTGGCGCCAGGGCGCGTCACGAACGGGCCACCAGCACCGGACACGGTGCTGCCTTGAGAATCTCACCGGCGGTGCTGCCCAGCAGCGCCTTCATGATGCCACTGCGTCCTCGCGAGCGAACCAGGATGAGGTCGACGCGCTGCAGCAGCGCTTCCTTCAGAATCTGCTCCTCGACGTTTTCGCTGAAGGTCAGGTGGCCGAGCGCTTGCACCCCCGACTCGGCGGCCTTGTCGACAATCTTCTGCAGCATCGCCTGCACTTCGTCTTGCAGCGCCTTGTCGAAGTCGCGGCCACCACCGGCCATGGCGCGGTGGCGACCAATCAGATTGACGGTAGCCGGCGTGTCGATGACGGCGAGCAACAGCAACTCCGCCCGCAGCTGGGCGGCGAGTTGGATCGCGTAGTCAAACTCTGGCTCTCGACTGTCCGCGATTTCCACGGGTGCCAAAATGCGGCGAACCACGGGCACAACCATGGCGCGAACCATACGCACCGGCTGCGGCTTTTCGAGAGTGTGCGCGCTATCCTGTCGGCCCGTTTTGCAACACGCACCGACGCCATTGGATCTGCAGAGCCTGAAGATCGAACGCCGCCAGCCGCCTCTGCGCCGCCGCGGCAATCCGTGGCCGGTGCGCGGGCTGGTGCTCGGCCTGCTCGGTGGTGCGGGTTGGCTGTTCTTGCCAGCCTTGCTGACGTTCATCGATCGGGTGCGCCTGCCGTTGGTTCGCCGCTACGTCGTCACCGAGGCCGCGGCGGCGGCAACCGCGGCGGTGCGAGGCACGGCGGCGAATGGCTACATCGTCGCGGCGCGACGCGCGGCGCTGTCGTCGGACGTTCCTGGGCGCATTGTCGAGATGGCGGTGCGCGAGGGTTCGACCGTCAAGCAGGGCGACATCGTCGCCCGGCTGTTCGCCGACGAGTACCGCGCCGCGTTGCTGCGGGCCGAGGCGGACTTCGGCACCGCGCAGAGCCAAGTGCTGCGAACCCAGGCCGCGACGCGATCAGCTAGTGCCGACGTCACGCAGGCCGAGTCGGGTGCAGCGACCGCGGCGGCGCAACGCCGCGAGGGCGAGGCCTTGCTGGCCTGGGCAGCGGCGGAACTCGCACGGGCGATCGAGATGGTGGCGAGTGGCGCCAGTTCAACGCGCGACGTCGAACGCGCCACCAGCGAACGCGATGCCCAGGCGGCGCGCCTAGCCGCGTTGCGCGCCGCCGAGACGACGGCTGCCGCGGCGGTGGCCGTCGCCAAGACGCGGGTCGCGACCGCCGAAGCCGACGTCGCGGTCGGCCTGGCCCAGCAGGTGGCCGCCAGCGCCTCGCGAGATCTGGCCAAAGCGACGCTCGACAAGACGGACGTGCGCGCGCCATTCGACGGCATCGTCGTGTTGAAGGACGCCGAAGTCGGCGAAGTGGTGTCTCCCAACAGTGTCGGCGGCGGCAATGCCCGGGGGGCGGTCTGCACCTTGGTCGACTTCGCCTCGCTGGAAGTGCAGGCCAACGTGCCGGAGACGACGTTGAGTTCGGTCGCGATCGATGCCGGCGTCGACGTGTTTCTCGATGCGTTCCCAGACGTGCGGTTCGAAGGCCGCGTCGATCGCATCTGGCCAACCGCGGATCGCCAGAAGGCGACCGTCGAAGTGCGCATCAAGCTGCAACAGCTCGACGCGCGGCTGCGTCCCGAAATGGGCGCGCGCATCGTTTTTCGCAGCGACCAGGCCACCCCGCTCGCCAGCGGCGCGCCGGTGCCAAAACGCATCATCGTGCCCGAGACCACGATCGTGCAGATCGACGGCCAGAGCGGCGCCTTTGTGCTCGAACGCGACGTCGTGCGCTTTGCCATCGTCACCACCGGCGAACGCAAGAACGGCCGCGTCGTCATCGAAACCGGACTCACCGCCGAGCAGTCCCTCGTGCTCGATCCGCCGCCGACGCTGCAGTCTGGCGATCGGGTGCGCATTCAAGACTCCTGACCGTTCGCCGCCGCGAGCCAAAACCAACCCGCCCTCTCTCATGCCCGTCGCGATCACTCTGCGTTCCGTCACCAAGACCTACCATCGCGGCGGCGAAGAGTTGCGGGTGCTCGATGATCTCGACCTGGACATGGCGGGCGGCACCTTCTACGCGCTGATGGGCCCGTCGGGTTCGGGCAAGACCACGCTGCTCAACCTGGTCGGTGGCCTCGACCATGCCGATGCCGGCGTCGTGCAGGTCGGCGACACCAACCTGGCCGACCTCAGCGGCGGCGAACTGGCGAAATGGCGCGCGGCCAACTGCGGGTTCGTGTTCCAAGGCTTGAACCTGCTGCCGGTGCTGAGCGCCCGCGACAACGTCGAGTTGCCGCTGTTGCTGGCGCCGCTCAGCCGGTCGCAGCGGCGGGCGCAAGCGCAGCGGGTGCTCGAGCTGGTTGGTCTTGGCGACCGCTTGCACCACAAGCCGCGCGAACTGTCCGGCGGCCAGGAGCAGCGCGTCGCCATCGCGCGCGCGATCGCCACCGACCCGCAGGTGTTGCTGGCCGACGAACCCACCGGTGACCTCGATCGCGCCACCGCCGATTCGGTGCTGCTGCTGCTGCAGCGGCTCAACCGCGAACTGCACAAGACAATCCTGATGGTGACGCACGACCCGCAGGCCGCCAGCTACGCCGACCAGGTCATCCATCTCGACAAGGGCAAGCTCGGGCGCATCGAAGACAACCGGGCGGCGAGGAGCTGAAGCCATGCCCTGGAAGCTGCTGTGGAAGAACCTCGTTGGGCGGCCCGTGCGCTCGGCGTTGACCGTGCTGTCGATCGCCGTGGCGCTGGCCCTCTTGTGCATCCTCGACGCCACCGCGCGCGGCTTCACCGCCGCCGTCGACTTGGCCGCGCAGAACCGGCTGGTGGTGATGAGCCAGGTCAGTTTGTTCGTCGACCTGCCGCTCAGCTACGAACCGAAGATCGCGCAAGTCGACGGTGTGCAGCGCGTGCTCAAGTTCCAGTGGTTCGGCGGTTTCTACCGCGACCGCAGTGGCTTCTTCGCGCAGTTCGGCATCGACGCCGACCGTTTCGAGGCGGTCTATCCAGAGCTCGGCATGGTCGACGGCGCCTTTGCTGACTTCGCTCGCGAACGCGGCGCCTGCGTCATCGGCAAGGGTTTGGCGCAGCAGCACGGCTGGAAGGTGGGCGACACCGTGCCACTGATCAGTTCGGTGTTCCCGCGTGGCCAAAGCGGGGTCGATCCATGGACGTTCACCGTGCGTGCGATCTACGAAGCCAAACGCAAGAACTTCGACGAGCAGACGATGTTCTTCCACTTCGACTACTTGCGCGAAGCGCTCGAGCAAGGGGCGGCGCAAGGACCGCCAGGGGTCGGCACCTACACGGTCCAACTCAAGGATGGCGCCCGCGCCGAGCCGGTGATGGCGGCGATCGATGCGTTGTTCGAGCACGGTCCGCAGCGCGTGCGCACGACGACCGAGGCGGAGTTCAATCGGCAGTTCATGTCGATGATGGGCAACATCCCGTTGCTGCTGCGATCGATCGGTGGGGCGGTGCTGTTTGCGATCTTCTTCGCGGTGCTCAACACGATGTTGATGGCCGGGCGCGAACGCACGCGCGATCTTGGCATCATGAAGGCGCTCGGCTTTGGCAATGGGCAACTCGGCCTGCTGCTGGTCGCCGAAGCGCTGGCGCTCGTGCTCTGCGGCTCGGGGCTCGGGGCTTTGCTGGCGCTGGCTCTCGGCAGCGTGATGGCGCCGTTCGTCTCCGCGTTCGCGCCTGGATTTGCGGTCGATGCCGCGGTGCTCGGCCAAGGCCTTGGGCTCACCTGTGTGCTCGGACTGGTGTCAGGGGCGGCGCCAGCTCTGCGGGCGATTCGCTTGGTGCCGGTCAACGCCTTGCGCGAGGACGCCTGACATGGCTCTCGTGCCACTGCAATACACCTGGGGCAGCTTGTGGCATCGCCGCAGCGCCACGTTGCTGGCGGTGATGTCCATTGCGGCGACCGTTGCCGTGCTCGCTGGCATGCTCTGCTTGCAGCAGGGTTTCCTCGGCGTGCAGATGCAAGGCGGGCGCACCGACCTCGCGATCTTCCTGCGCCCGGGCGCCAAGTCGGAAGGCGAAAGCTCGTTCGATCTCGAGCGCGCGTTGGTCGTGTTGAAAGAAACGCCCGAACTGGCGACCGCCGCCAATGGCACCCCACTGGCGTCGGCGGAGTTGTTCTTGGCCTTGAGCCTGACCAAGTTCGACGGCGGTAAGACCAATGTGCCATTGCGCGGCGTGCAGCCCGCCTCCTTCTTGGTGCACGGCGATGATGTGCGCATCGTCAAAGGCCGCAACTTCGCACCCGGCACCGACGAGATCATCGTCGGCTCGGCGATGAGCGACCGTCTACAGAACGGTCACGTCGACGACGTGCTGGTCATCAACCTGACGCCGTTCCGAGTCGTGGGCATCTTCGAAGGCCGCGGCAGCTACCGCAGCGAGATCTGGGGTGACGTCGACCGCATGCGCGCAGCGCTCAACTCGCAGCACTACAGCCGCATCATCGGCACGCTGCGGCCAGGCACGCTCGCGAGCCAAGTGCACGAACGGGTGAAGGACGATGCGCGGTCGCCGGCGAAGGTCGTCGATGAGGCCACCTATCTCGCCGACCAGACCGGCATGTTGTCGGGCATGCTGGAGGTCATGGGCGTGGCGTTGGCGCTGCTGATGGGCATCGGCGCCATCTTCACGGGAACCAACGCGATGCTGTCGTTGGTCGCGGCGCGCACGCATGAGATCGGCATCCTGCTGGCGACCGGGTTCCGGCCGTGGGCGATCTTCGTGTCGTTCCTGTTTGAGGCGGCCCTGCTCGGCCTGTGCGGTGGCTTCGTCGGCTGCTTGCTCGTGCTGCCCTTGCACGGCATGGAGACCGGCACCACCAACTTCGAGACCTTCACCGAGATCGCGTTCGCGTTCCGCATGACCCCCACCGTCGTGCTCACCGCGGT
>CANEYR010000034.1 GCA_947444055.1 Planctomycetota bacterium | reverse complement strand
TGCTGGAAGGCACGAGCCCCGAAGCGATCGACGCCGCGATGCTCGACTTTGGCATGCCGATGGGACCGTGTCGTCTGCTCGACGAAGTCGGCTTCGATGTCGCGGCAAAAGTCAGCTCGGTCATGCACGCTGCGTTCCCGCAACGCATGGTGCCGTGCGAGTTGTTCGCGGCGATGGCCGCAGCGAAGGCGCTGGGCAGCAAGACCGGCGGCGGCATCTACGGCAAGGACGGCACGGGCGACGGCCCCGGCCGGGCGGTGCTCGCTGCCCTGCGCGCGCAGCGAGCGATGCCAGGGCGAACGGCGCCGCGCACCGAACTTGTGCAACGACTGATTTACCCGCTGGTCGACGAAGCCTATCGCTGCCTCGATCAAGGCCTCGTGCAGAGCGAGGACGACCTCGATCTCGGCCTCGTCATGGGCATCGGGTTCCCACCGTTTACCGGTGGCATCACCCAGTTTGCGCGACGCGAAGGGCTGGCCACGATCGTGGCGGCGCTCGATGCGATGGCGCGCGGCGGTGGGGTTCGCTTCGAGCCGAGCGACGGGCTGCGGCGGCGCTCGCTGGCCTGACCGCCGCCAGCGATACCAAAGTGATGCAGCGCCGCAGCACGCAAGTCGGCACTGCCGGGCCATGATCCCGCCCCAATGCTCCGCCGCCCCCGCGGAGCCACACGATCGTCATGCGCGCTGCCTCCCTCCCGTTCCTCTTCGCCATCACGCTGTTTGTCGCCGACACCGCCCTAGCCCAAGGTGGCCGTGGCCGCGGCCGCGCCGAAGAGATCCAGAACCGCGTCGGCGCGTTCTTCACCGACAGCAAAGGGCCGATGCCCGATGGCGACAAGGCAGGGGATCTCGCGACTGTCGACTTGGTGCGGGCCGCCGCTGGCGCGGGCCAACCGACCGTGCTCTATCTCGTCGACAGCAGCGACGACCAAGATGTGCGCGACCAGTTTGAACGCACGTTGTTTGCGGGTGACGAGATCGGCATCCAACTGCGCTGCTTCCACTGCGGCCGCATCGACCTCAAGAGCGAGCCGCTGCTGGCAGCGAAGTTCGCAAAGCTTGCACCGCTGTTCGTGGTGTTCGACAAGGATGGCAAGGCGGGCGAAGTGATCGGCATGAGCGGCTACAAGCCCGCGGTGAAGGCGCTGGAGACGCAGCTGATCAAAGCCGCCCAAGGTGTCGTCAAGCCATCGCTCGCGGCATTCGCCAAGGACTACGGCGGCCTCGTGCGCGATCTCGAGCAAGCGCTCGCCAAGACCAAGAACGCCAAGGAACGGCTGGCCAAGGCCGGCGGCGACAAGGCCAAGAAGGCCGAAGTCGAGAAGGACCTGACGGCGCTCGAGAAGGAGCAACAGAAGCTGCTCGATCGCGAAGTCGAGCTGCTTGGCAAGATGGGGCTGCCCGAGCGTTCGGCTGAAGCCAAGCGTCTTGGCGGTCGTCGCGATCGCGGTGAGCAAGGCGGCCGCGGCGGCAACGGCGGCTGAGGCCGCGGCGATCGCGCCCGCAGCGCTTCGCTCCAAAAAGTCAGCAACACGGGGAATGCACGACGCGGCCATAGCACGGCCGCCATGCCAATTGGCCACGACCGCGGCAGATCGTGGCGAGGGCCGCGGCGAAACCGCGAGGCCGCCACGAGCTAGTCTTCTGTTGCGAGAAGGCGAAGCAAATTGCAGACCAGCACCCATTGTGCCGATGCAGTTTGCAGCCTAACCACGCGTTCTTTGCCTGAGGTTTGTTGTCGTGAGGTTTCCGCTCGGCATCTCGGGATGCCTGCTGGCCGGTTGCGCTATGCAACCGGCCACCTCGGATCCCCGTTGGTCGCAGCCGCTAGCACCGGCGAGTGCGCGGCCTTCCTTCCCATCGCCGCTCGCGGACGCCGCCAGCCCGCCCGCGACGTTCGCCGTGCGCATCGGCGTCGAGCACTTGCCGCCCGAGGTGAACGCAGTGCCAGAATCGCCGCGCAGTGAACCCTTGGTGAAAGACCGCGGCCACCGGCGCGCGCACGAACGCGAAACCAACCACCGCACGCGCGCCAACGAACGCCCTTTGCTCGAACTGGCGACCTCCGACAACCCCCTCGCGCACGAGGCCCTGCACTTCGTCAGCGACCTGGTGCAGGCCGACCGCCAGCGGGTGCGCCGCGAAGTCGGGCTGCCGTTCTTCGACTTCTACGGCGTCGACCCCAATCGCGGTCCGTTGCTGACCAGCGAACAAGCGCTGCTCGAGGACCACGAACTCTGGGTGCAAGAACACGGCACCGCCCTGCTGCAGCGCCCAATGCGGCAATTGCTGCGGCGCTTGCCGATCGTGAGCGACCTCGAACTCGAACTCGAGGACTTCCGCAGCGACCACGTGCCGCTGTCGGAGCCCTACGTCGAAGCCCACGCCCAACGGCGGCGCCTTGACCGCGTGTCGCTGCGCATTCATGCCAGCGACCTGAGCGATCCGGTCGAAGTCGTCTACATCCATTCGTTCCTGCGCGTCGGCACCAGCCAAGAGATCGGCAAGGTCACCATCGACGTGCCGCTGGTTTCGGAACTGCAGCTCGAATGGCGCGGCCGCACCGAGTACGCAACCGGTGAGATCGGCATGCGCCTCGACTTCTCCTATCGCGCTTCCACCGCCACCAGCGTGCACGTTGCCGTCGGCGACGATATGGACTTCTTGTCGACGTCGTCGATGTACTCGCTGTTCGAATCGCCGATGGATGGCTCGCCCGGACTCGTGCTGTATGCCGTCCACATCTTCTGAAGACTGCCGCGCGCCAAGCCGACTCGCGCTCGCTGGCCTGCTGCTCGCCGCCAGCTGCACGTTCACCACCGCGCCCTGTCACCCGCGTCCAGTCGTCGCCCCGCTGGCAGCAACTGCCGCGATCCCTGCGGTGCCGATGCCGACGCTGTCGACGTTCACCGCGACGAGCCCAGGCCAATGGTGCGGTTGCTTGGTCGGCAGTGGCGAGCAAGTGCAGTTCCAACTGCGCCGCACCGATGGCGAACGGCGACCGCTCGTGGTGCTGGTGCCGATCCTCGCCGGCGGCGAAGAGCTGATGGACAACGTCGCCACGCGCATGCAAAGCCATGGCTACGACGTCGCCTTCTGCGCGCGCGTCGCTGGCGCCCTCAAGGTCGGGCAACGTGGTCGCGACCTCGACGAACTGTTCCGCCGCACGGTGCTGCACCAACGTTTGCTGCTGCGCTGGCTACGCGCCGAGTTACCCGAAGCGCCAGAACTGTTCGCGCTCGGCATCTCGCTCGGCGGCATGGTGACGACGGTGCTGGCCGCGCACGAACCCGACCTCGCCGGCGTCGCCATCTGCCTGTCCGGCGGCAACATCAAGGAACTGATCGCGCACAGCAGTGAACGGCGCGTGCAAGCGTGGCGGCAATGGCGGCTCGACGAAGATGCGGTCGGCGATGACCACCTGCGGCAAGAACTCGAGCAGTGCTTGGTCCACGAGCCACTGCACTTTGCGCCGATGGTGGCGACCGAACGGGTGCTGCTGGTGCGCGCAACCTTCGACACCGTCATCCCAGGTGCCAACCAGGACTTGTTGTGGGAGTCGCTCGGGCGGCCGACCCGCCTGTCGGTGCCGTTTGGCCACTATTCGTCGGCATTGGCCTTCAACACCATCCTAGACGCCGTCGCCGCCCACTTTGACGCCCGCCGACTGGCCGTCGCACCGGCTGTTCCCTGAACCACCCGGCGCAGGCCTTGCGGCGGCAGCGCCGCACCGGTTTGATGCTCGGCCGATCCATCGCCCGCCTACCCGCCCGCCCACCCGATCCGCATACCATGGACCTTCGCCTCGTCACCGCTTCCCTTTTGCTGCTCGGCACCGCCGCCATGGCTCAGCTGCCAACGCCACCGGCGCCCGTCATTCCGACGACGACGCCGGCGCAAGACCCCGACAAGCCCAAGCAAACGCCGGCCGACGCCGTGAAGGAACTGACCAGCGAGCGCGACCGCCTCGCTCGCGAGATCGCCTACGCGCAGGAGCGGGCCAAGAACGGCAAGGCCTTCCTCGCCAGCAAGTTCAGCGCCAAGCCGCAGGCCTTCAAGTCGATCGATGCCGGCGTCACCGCCCCGCCGATGCCGGTCATGCAGATGCCGGCGCAACCGCGCACGGCGCGCCTCGCCACCAAGGACGAGATTGCCAGCCACACTGACGACACCATGTTGATCGTCAACGGCCGCGCGCTGCCGCAGGGCGTGTTCGACCAGGTCATGGCGTATCTGGCGGCGACCCCCGCCTCGGGTGACGAGTCCGCGCGCGCGCAACGTGCGCTGTTCGATCTCGTTCGCATCGAAGCTGTTGCCTCCTCGTTCGAAGAGAACGAAGCGGCCGAACGCGTCGGTGGCATCCAAGCCGAACTCGAGGCAGGCAAGTCGATCGCGGAACTCGCCAAGTCCGTCGGCACGGTGCCGGGCGCCAACGCCGACGGTCGCATCGAAGTGACGCGCAATTCCGCGTTCGGGCCGCGCTTCGAACAGATCGCGTTCTCGACCGAAGCTGGCAAGCGCACGCGCCCGTTCCGCAACGCGATGGGCATCGTGATCCTGCAAGTGGAGAGCATGGAGAAGGGCGCGTCGCCCGAACTCGACAAGGTGATCGCCACCGCGTTGCAAGTGCCCTACACGCCCGAGGCCGAGGCGCTGCAGAAGTCGCACCTCGCCGTCAACACCGGTCAGGTCGACATCTTCGCTCGCGACCAGAAGGCGCTCGACTTGCTGCCGGAGATGTTCCGTCGGCCCGCACCGATGATGCAGCCGGCACCGACCCAGGGCGTCAACGTCGAGGTCATCCAGAAGCAGATGAAGCAGCTGATGGAAGACATGAAAGCCCTGCAAGGCAGTGTCGATCCCGACGCCGTGAAGAAGCTGCAAATCATGCAGCAGCAGTACGACATGGCGAAGCAACAGCTGCGCGCGGCCGAAGCCGCTGGCACGTCGTTCGACGCAGTCAATGAGGTCAAGGTCGAGGGCGTGCCGCCGGTGAAAAAGAACTGATGCGTCGCTGATTGGCCTTCAGCAGATGGGCGGTCTGCAGCAGACTGTTCCTTAGGCGACTGCCCCTCGGGGCATCGATCGCCGCCGTCACCTTCGTCAGCTACATCAGGGACCGACATGGCAGCGATCCGCAAGAGCGGTGGGGTCGTCGTATTTTATTGGGATGGCAAGATCACGGACCCCCGTGACGAAGCGTTCTGCGCAGCCCTGGCGACGCGTCGCTTCCGCACCATCGAGAACGCCGCCAGCGAAGAAGTCAGCGCCGGCTGGGTCACGGCCGCCGATCCGACCGGCGACAGCTTCGCGTTGGAAGACCTCGACGGCGGCGCTGGCACCTGGCTGCGCGTTCGCATCGACAAGAAGACGCTGCCGAAGAAGTGGCTGCAGATCCACCGCGACGTCGCCGAGAAGGCGCGCGGCAAGAAGTTGTCCGCGCGCGAACGGCGCGAACTGAAGGACGACCTCACCGAAAAGATGCTGCCGCGCGTTCTGCCGACCATCCAACTGATCGACGCCTTGCTCTACCACGATCGCAAGATCGTGCAGCTGTTCGCCACCAGCAAGACGGCGCGCGAAGTCTTCGGCAAGCTGTTCTTCGAGACTTTCAGCACGCCGCTGGAACGCGCCAACCCACTGCAATCGGGACTGCGCAGCGGCCTCGACGACACGCAAAAGAACGAACTCGAGCGCGCCGAAGCGGTGCGCTGGCCCAAGGCCGAGCGCAGCGGTGAGCTGGCGCACGCCGGCAAGCGCCCAGTCGCGGCCCTCAGCAACAGGGGAGCAAGCGAGCGGGAGGAAGACGCATGAAGACCAACACCGGTGCCGACACGCATGGCTTCCTCGGCGAGGAGTTCTTGACCTGGCTGTGGTTCCGCTGGGAGACCGATGGTGGTGAGTTCACGTTGCCTGGCGGTCGCGTCGTCGGCGTGGCGCTCGACGACTTCTTGTCGTTCGCGGCGCCGAGCGAAGACGAAACGGAACAGACGCTGCGCCGCGGCCTGCCAACGCGCACGGCGGAAGCGCGCACGGCTCTGCGGCAAGGCCATCGCCTGCGCAAAGCCCGGCTGTTGATCGCCGAGGGCTCGCGCCTATGGAGCGCCACGCTCGACGCGCCGACGCTGACGCTCAACGGCGTCAAGCTGCCCGAGGACGCCGAGGAGTGCGAGTCCGACACCGACCGCACGGCCGATCGTTCCGCCAACTGGCTGGCGTTGCATGAACTGGTGCAGGCCCTCTACGGCATGTTCCTGCGCGAACGGCTGCGCGCGGACTTCAAGCAGACGACGGCGTTGGAGCAGGCCCGCTGGATGGCCAGCTAGGCGCGACGGCCGCCGGCGGGAGAACTCACGTAGCCACCGCTGCAACCTGGGCTTGCAAGCGCCCCACGTTGACTTAGTCCGCACCTTAGTCGATAAGCAGGCATGGACACCTACAACGTACACGAGGCGAAGACGCAGTTCTCGCGCATCCTCGCGAAGGTGCAGGCGGGCGAAGAAGTCATCATCGCCAAGGCGGGCGAACCCATTGCCCGCATCGTCCCGATTCGATCACAGCGGCAACGGGTCCCCGAGACAGCGAGGGGCCAGCTCTGGGTGGCCGAGGACTTCGATTCGCCGCTGCCGCCCGACTTGCTCGATGCGTTTCTAGGCCACTCGTGAGGTACTTGCTGGACACGCACGTGTTGCTTTGGTGGCTGGACGATGCCTCGCGGCTGCGGCCGGAGACACGGACCCTGTTCTCTACCGCCTCCAACGAATTGCTGTGGAGTGCCGGCTCGACTTGGGAACTGGCCATCAAATCCCAGATCGGCAAGCTGCGCCTCGGCGAACCAGTGCAGCAGTTTGTCGCTCGCGTCATGGCCGAACAGAACTTGCTGCCGCTGCCAATCCATCACTCGCATGCAGCTCGGGTCGCCGAGCTACCAGCGATTCATCGCGATCCATTTGATCGCTTGTTGGTCGCGCAAGCCATGGTCGAGGGCGTCAGCCTGATCACCGCCGACACCCAATTGGCGGCTTATGGCATCGAATGCGTTCCGGCCTGAGTGACAACCACCCGCGGACTCAGATTGCGAGCTGCGCAGCGAGCCGCGTGAACACTTCGCCGAGCCACGCCGCCGTCGCCGGGGCGTGCCGCGTATCCGGCGCACAAGCGCCCCAGACGATCGCCAGCACACGCGTGGTCTCCGGCGAGGTCTTGGTGCGCTGCGCGTCCTTCACGGCATTCGCACACGGCCCCTCGTCGTCGCACAACGACACCAGCCCACCCACATCGATAGTCTGGCCACTGCGGTTGAACACGTAGCTGCTGCCCGCTGGCGGCACCGCGACGCGCACGGCCCCGCGGCAGCGATCGAGATCGACCACACTGATCGGCAACCCCGAGTGCAGCGACACGACGTTGCCCGCATCGACGGCGGCATTGATCGACCCGAGCTTGCCCTCGCCGACGGCGGCGATCAGGTATTCCGCCGATGGCTTGCCGCGACCGGTGGGGCGATAGCCGTGCAGGCGCAGCAGATCGCGCACCGCCGCGCGCACCCCTTCGCTGGTCGCCACCGGCGCCGGCGCGCCAATTCGCAACAGCAGAAGCAACCACGCTGGCGTCGGCAATGCCCCGAGTGCCTGCGTAAACGTGGCCGCCACGGTGTGCACAGCGAGGCCAGGATACGGAACGATCTCGATCTTCATGGCGAACGCCTCGGCAAACGCGACAACGCCAACCGGTGCAGCGACGCCACCAGCTCGTCGGCATCGCGGTAGGTGACCGGTGCTCCACCACCCATCGGCACGATGTCGCGTTCGGCATCGAGCGCACGGTGCGGATCGCCACCATCGCCGAGGTTGGCGCGCATCGCACCACGCTGCGCAAACGACCACAACACGCCGCCGCCGCGCGTCGACAACAACCGCCACTGCAGGTCCCACCGCGCCTCGCGCAGCGGCCGACTGCCGCTCGCCTCAAACTCGCGCACCAGCACTTGCAGCACTGCATCGGCGCCCAACACCGCACCGGCTCGCGTGACCTCGGCAGCGTCCGCCATGTTCGCATCGCGCAGCATCTGCAAGCCGACCGCGTAGCTGATCGTGCGATAGCCGCGCGCCGTCATCGCCCCACCCAAGCTACCGAGCAGCAGTTCGGCATCGACAGGCTGCTCGGCCAGCACGAACGGCCACACCGCGACCACCTGCGGCTCGTCCCCCGCCAGCGGGACCGGCGCTGGCTCCCCCACCCGGCAGCCAACCAACACCACCGCGGTCACCAGCAGCGCGCCGAGCCGAGCCAGCCCGTTCACTTCAGCGGCCTCCGCCAGCCCGTTCGCCACGCGGCGCGCGCGGCGTCACCATGTGCCGCGGCAACTTGTCGGTGCGTTGCGCGGTGTGCCAAACGAAGCTCGCCATGATCACCGACGCTTGCTTGAGGTCCTCGGCGACCGCATGGTCCCACACGTCCATGTTGCTGTGGTGGGTACGCGGGCTGTAGCTGACCGGGTCTTGGATGAACTGGAAGCCGGGCACACCCACGCCGTGGAACGCCAGGTGGTCCGTGCCGCCGGTGTCGTCCAGCGTGATCGTCGACGCGCCATGCACGTGGAACGGACGCAGCCAGCGCCGAAAGATCGACGACACCGCGTCATTGCCTTGCAGGTAGACGCCGCGAATGCGGCCGGTGCCGTTGTCGAGGTTGAAGTAGCCGGCCACCTTGGCGTGCTCCTCGGTCGGCGCTTCGTAGGTGCCGAGGTGCTGCGTCACGAACGCGCGCGAGCCCATCAAGCCCTGTTCCTCTCCGCTCCACAACGCCGCCCGCACCGTGCGCCGCGGCTTCGTGCCACTCTGCTTGCACCACGCCGCGATCAACCGCGTCGCTTCGATCACGACCGCGCTGCCACAGCCGTTGTCGGTGCTGCCCGTTCCCGATTGCCAACTGTCGAGGTGCGCACCGAGCATCGCGAACTCGCCGCCGATCGCGGCATCGCCGCCAGGCAGGTCGGCGACGACGTTGTAGTCATTGAGGTCGTCTTGGAAGAACGTCACCTTGCTGTCGATCGCCATGCGCACCGGCATGCCCTTCGCGAGCAGTCGGCACATGCGGTTGTAGTGTTCGACCGCGATGGTGAACTGCGGGATGACGTCGGCGTCGACGGCGCGGGCACTGGGGCGCTCACCGCGCGGTGCGTCGGGCTTGGCAACGGCACTCGCACCTTGCACGAAGACGGTGCCGTAGTCGCCCTTCGACGCGCGGTCGAGGATCGCCAACGGCCGCTTCTGCTGCACGATCGCGAGCATTTCTTCGCGCCGTTGAAAGCCCATGCGGAAGTCGTTGTCGCCGCGCGCCGCCGCCGCCCGCGGTGCGGCCGCTTGTGTCTCAGGCGCTTGCTGGTCCGCCAACCGCAGGAGGTCCTTCTCGTCGAGGCGCTTGCTGTAGCCATCGAACGGCTCGTTGACGGGGCGCATGTCTTCGATCAGCACGATCTTGCCCTTCAGGTCCATCGCTTCGAGGGCGGCCTTGTCGAGGGCGGCGACATGCACCACTTCCGCGGTGCGGCCATCGACGGCGGGCGACCACACTTTGGGATAGCCGATCACGGGCCACGGGTTGTCACCGACCACCGACATCGCGATGTGATCACACCGCCAACCGCGGCCGAACGGTCCCCACTGCTCGGTGCGGGCCGAGAGCCCCATCGCGCCGAAGGTCTTGGCCGCCCACGCCTGCGCCTTCCGGATGTTGGGCGAACCGGTGACGCGCGGGCCGTAGACGTCGCACAACCAACTGAGGTGGTCCATCACCTGCGACCGCTGCAGCCCTTCCTCCAGGAAGAACGCGACCGCCGCGTCATCGACGGCGTTGGGGTCGCTGACTGCCGGCGGTGCAGTCGGTTCCTGCGCGAGCAAGAACGAGGTCAGCAGCAAAGAGGTCGAGAAGGCGGTGAGGAGTCTGAGCATGGGCACCTGGAAGAGAGGGACGTCTACGCGATCGCCGCGGAGCGTGCGAGCAGCAAGTCCGGCCGTGACGGGAGCGGCACAGGTGCGCCGCGCCCTTGCCGTGCCAATTCGGGGCGCGCCCTCAGGGTTCGCCCTAGAGCCACCTCGTCGGCAATGCCACCCAACTGGCCGTGACCATGTCGCGTTGGTCGACGCCGGAACGCCACCGAACATTCGCCGAACGTCACTGGACATCGTGTGCCGCTATGTTAATATCTGCGCAATCACAATGGCCGCTCACGCTCGCCAGAAGAAGCCGCAGCAAGGCGTGTTGCCGTTCCGACAGAACGGCGGTCGCCGTGCCGGTGCTGGCAGAAAGCCCAAGGGCGAGACGGCTATGGTTGGTCACGGGCCGCGCGCGCTGCTGGCGGCGAGGTTCCCGGCGCATGTCACGATGAAGTTGCTGCGGGGGTTGCCGCGTTTGCGCAGCAAACGTGAGTACACCGCCCTGCGCGCGGCCTTCGCCGTCGGTTGCGACCGGCATGGCTTCCGCCTCACGCACTACGCCGTGCTCAATGATCACCTGCACTTCTTGGTGGAGGCGCGCGATCGGGCGGCGGTGTCGCGGGGACTACAGGGCCTCGCGATTCGCATCGCCAAAGCCTTGAACAAGCTGTGGGGCCGTGGTGGCACGGTGTTCGCCGATCGGTACCACGATCGCATCCTGAAGACACCGCGCGAGGTCAGGAACGCGCTGCGCTACGTGCTGGGGAACGGGAAGAAGCACGCGGCCGAAGGTCGCGAGGTCTCTGTGCCCCAGGCGATCGACACGTTCACGTCGGCGCCGTGGTTCGATGGGTTCCGTGAGACGGTGACAGTGCGCGGCATCGAGGCGATCGTGCGACCGGTCGCCGCTGCACACACCTGGATGCTGAAGATCGGCTGGCGACGGCACGGACTGCTCTCCGTGCACGAACTACCAGCGACTGCATGAGGCTCTTCGCCGACCAACTCCCGCATGGCGTCCGCGCCGTTCGCTCGCGAAGATGCCGCGATGAGGAAGACCCTCCCGAGCATCCTGTTCCTGTTGGCCTTGGCCACCGCCCCACGCACGCAGGACGAGCCACTCTCGGTCGAACAGGTCACGACCAGCGCCCACGAATTCGCGCAGCAGCTCGGCAACCTGCGCGACATCGCCGAGCCGACCGCGGAGCAGAAGGCGGAACTGACGAAGGGTCTGCAAGAACTCGACGAGTTCGTCGCCACGATCGCGAAGACCGAAGGGCTCACCGCGCGACACTACATCGAGGCCAGCAGCCCGCTGATCGCCGCGTTCCCAGCGCAGGCACGCAAGATCGCCGAGCACGGCGTCAAGCACTTCCCCGAGTCGCGCCCGCTCTGGGACCACGTTGGCCTCGCCTTGCGGCGGCTCACCGACGGTGCCGCGCCGAGCCAGCAGCGCGTCGCCAGTTTGCAGGCCGCCGAGCAGGCGTTGCGCACGGCCCTCACGCTGACCCCGGACACCTTCCACACCCACCTCGGGCTCTATCAAGTGCTCGAGGAACTTGACCAGTGCGACGAAGCGCTGCAACAACTCGACCTCGGCTTGGCAAGTGACGAAGGCAAGGCGGCGGTGCAGGGTGCGTGGCTGGCCCGCGGTCGGCTGTTGCTGCGACTCGGCCGCGCCAAGGAAGCGGTCGCGGCGTTGACCGGTGCCGACGTTCCTGCCGAGGCTGTAGGCGACGTGCAGATCCTGACGCTGCGCGCCTATGCCATCGCGGGGGATGCGGCGGCGGCGCAGAAGGCGATCGAGGCGATGCGCGCGGCCGACCCGGGCCCACGTTTTCTCGTCGAAGCCGCCGATGCACTCGCCTACCTCGGCAAGAAACCGGAAGCGCTCAAGCTGCTCGCCCAGCGGCCCAAGCGGGCGGCGTTCAAGTCGGAGCAGGAACGCATCGCCCAGCAACTGAGCAGCACCGCCGAAGCGATGGAAGTGTTCTGGAAGGCGACCGACTTCACCGCCAAGGGGCCGCTGCGCGCGGGCCTGACGAAGGCGCTCGACCACCACATCCTGCTGATGGATCCGACGGCGAAGGCGGGCGCCAAAGAGACCGATCTCTCCACGTCCCCGGTGCTGATCGCCAACATGCTGGCCAACATGCCCAAGTTCCCCATCGAGGACTGGGGCAACCGCGTGCTGCAGGTGCTGAGTGTGCGCGCGGCACCAGACCACAAGCCGAGCCCGCTCGAACAGAAGTTCGGGCCAGTGATCGTGCGCGGTCGTTCGCCCACCGTCGTCGACGAGCCAGCGGTGCTGCTGGCGATGCGCAACGAAGTCGGCAACCCCGAGGCCTGCGGCGTGCTGACGGGAGTTCGCGCGGCGGAAAAGCTCGCCGCCCCGGCGGCGGCCAAGAAGCCGGCCCCAGCCAAGAAGTGAACGAGGTCAGCTCAGCCGCCTCGCCGACCGATGGGACCCTGCTGACAGAGCGGCCAGCCCGGCTGCGCCCTTGACTCACCACCGCAAACGAACGAGAGTCCCCCACGTGTTTCTGCCGCCCCGCACCCTGAGATTTTGCCGCACCGTCGCCGCCTTGGCGATGCTCGTGCTGCTGCTCGGGCTGCCGCGGTGGTTGGTCAGCTGCTCGGGCGGTGACGTTCACGGCCCCAGCCACATCGAGTTTGCGCATGCTCCGGGCGAATGCTGCGCGCATGGCCACGCGCACCGCGCCGACGTATCGCCGCCGCACGATCACGGGACCTTGATCACGAACGCGACCGCCAACCCCAACTGCGAACACACCGAGTTCGCCATCGAGCTGGCGCCGGTCGAACGGACGCCGGCGACAGCGCCGCCCCTCGTGCTAGGCATTGCAGGCCGCGAACACGCGTCGCTCGGCACGCTCGCCGCGCCCGCCGTGACGCGCCTGCCAAAGGCCACCGGGCCGCCGCGGCCGCATCCGCAACTGCTGCTGCGCACGACCACGCTGCTCTTGCTGTAGGTCGCTTCCGTTCGCCTGCGTGCTCTACCCACGCGCGTGGCACCACTCATGGTGCCGTCCGCTCTTGCGAACCGAACGTCGACCCCACCATGCCCCGCACGACCCTGCTCGTTCTCCCAGTCGCCATCGCGACCGCGTGCCATTCGTATCAGCCCGAGCCGATCGACCTGCGCGCGCACCTCGCGGCGTTCGCAGCGCGCCTGCCGGACTCGGCTTTGCGCGCGCCCGATGCCGCCGACGAAGCGCCGCGGCCCATCGACCTCGCGGACGGTCTCGACCTGCGGGAAGCACGGCTCGTTGCTCTTTGCTTTGCGCCAGCCTGTCGCGAAGCACGGGCCGCGGCGGGCATCGCCGCGCGCGAACAGGAGCACGCCGCCGACTGGCCGGCGCCGACGTTGTCACTCGATGTGGCGCGCATCCTCGAGACGGTTCCGCACCAGTGGCTCGCCGGGGCCACGCTCGGCTTCACGGTGCCCCTCAGCGGCCGCCTAGGCCTGCAACAGCAGTTGGCGACGGCGAAGCTGCAAGAGAAGGTGCTGGCGGCCTACATCATCGAGCGCGCGACCGCCGACGCCGTCGACGCGGCCTGGGTGCGATGGAGCATCGAATGCCAACGCATCGAATTGCTGACGGGTCTCTGCGAGCAAGTGCAGCAGCTCGCCGCCATCGCCGCCCGGCTCGAACAGGCGGGAGCGCTGACGCACCTTGGCGCCCGCGTGTTCACGATCGAAGGCACGCAGCGCGAACTCGAACTGGCGAACGCGCAGGACGCCGCGGCGTTTGCCGAGCTCGAACTGAAGAAGCTGCTCGGTCTGCACCCCGGTGCCGCGGTGACGTTCGTACCGACGACTGCAATCACGCTGCGGGAACAAGATCCGGGCCAACGTGCAGCGCGCCTCGATCTGAGCGCGAACGTGTTGCCGCACCATGCCGCCTACCAAACGGCGGAAGCTGAGCTGAAACTCGCGGTGCGCATGCAGTGGCCGGATCTGGTGCTGTCGCCTGGTTGGCAGGAAGAGGATGCCGAGCCACGGGCGGCCCTGGGCCTGTCCGTGCCACTGCCGTTCTGGAGCTACGCGGCGATTGCCCGCGCGAGTGCGGTCCGCCTGAGCGCGGCCGAGAGCCTGCGCGCGAGCCTCGAGGTCGCCGTGCAAACGCTCGCGTTGGCGGAACTGCGCTGGACGCAGGCGAGCCGCCGGCGGCAGTTCGTAACCGAACGACTACTGCCGCTCGCCGACCAACAGATCGCGGACGGCCGCGCCATGGCCGAACTCGGCCAGCTCGACCCCGTCTTGTTGCTCGATGCGATCGCTCGCGCCCATGACGCGCGCCTGGCGGCGCTCGACGCGACGCTGCGCGAAGCGCTCGCGGTGATCTACATCAACGCATGTTGCAGCTTGGCCGCCGACGCGACGCCCCCTGTCTCTGGAGGTTTGTGATGAACGTTCTTCCCCGTGGTGCGCAGACGACCTGGCTCAGGCGCCTGTTCTTCGTTGGTCTGTTGGGCGGCGCTGGCTGCAAGCAAGCTGTGGTGCCCGAGGTGCACGAAGCTCCGCAGGCAGCCACCAACCGCATCGCCGTGCCCGAGACCGTGCGCAGGAACCTCGGCATTCAGTTCGTCAAGGTCGAACGCCGGCGCGTGGCCCAGACGCTGCGCTTTCCCGGCCACTTCGAATTGCTGCCGACAGCTCGCCACGAATTGCGCACGCCGATGCCGGGCCGCGTCACGTTGCTGGTCAAGGCCCTGCAAACCGTGAAGGCCGGCGACGTCATCGCTCGCCTCGATTCGCCGACGTGGCGCGCGATGCAGCGCGACCTCGGCGAAATCGCGACGCAGGTGCGCGTTCACGAAGCGCGCATTGCCGCGATGCAGCCACTGGAAGCTGCACACCGTTTCCACGAAGAGAGCCTGCAAGCAGCGGTGACCGAATTGCACGCACGCACGCAGACCATCGAAGCCACGATCCGCAGCGTCGGCGGCCAGGCGCGCGAACTGAGTGAAGCTCGCGCGGCCCTCGCGCAGATGCGCGCCAGCCACGCGGAGGCGATCGAGAAGCGCGCCGAGCACGACGCCACGCTGGCCGAACTGCACGCCCATCTCGCCGCGGGCAAGGACCGCCTGCAGCTCGCGCTGGAAGGCGCGGCCGCGATCGTGACCTTGCCGGTCGCCAGCCTGCTCGCGGTTGCACCGGGCAGCAGCGAAGCACTGCCCCACTGGCGCCTGCTCGCCGGCATCGATGTGCGCGCGCCGGCCGACGGCATCGTCGACCAACTGCCCGTCGCCAACGGCGGTTGGGTCGAAACTGGCGGCCTGCTCGGGTCGATGCGCGACGTCACGCAGGTGCGCTTCCGCGCCCGCGGGCTGCAGAGCGACCTGCCGCGCTTGCGCAACGAGCTGCCAGCGCGCGCCATTCCCGCAGCGAGCACGAGCGACGTAACGGCCCACCTCGCCGGCACCTTGCTGCTTGGACCCGAAGCCGATCCCGACCAACGCACGATCGATCTCTTCCTTGAGTGCACGGCCACGGTGCCGTGGGCCAGGCCCGGGGTCTCGGGCTTTCTCGAAGTCGAGACGGCGAGCGGCGCTGCCGCCGAACTCGCGATCCCGCGGGCCGCCACGCTGCAAGATGGCATGACGCGTGTGCTGTTCCGCCGCGACCCCGCCGATCCCGACAAAGTCATCCGCCTCGAAGCTGACTTGGGCATCGACGATGGTCGCTGGGTCGAGGTCAAGAGCGGCTTGCGCGACGGCGACGAGGTGGTCTTGGCGGGCGCCTACGAGTTGATGCTGGCGAGTTCGGGCAGTGCAGCGAAGGGCGGCCACTTCCACGCCGACGGCACCTTCCACGATGGCGAGCACAAGTAACCATGTTCAAGAAGCTCATCGCCTTCTCGCTGCAGCAGCCCTACCTGGTGCTGATTGCCGCGATCGCGCTGTTGGCGTTCGCCGCCTTCTCGGTGCCGCGCATGCCCGTCGACGTGTTCCCCGAACTGAACGCGCCGACGGTCGTGGTGCTGACCGAAGCCCCGGGGTTCGCCGCCGACGAGATCGAACAGAACGTCACCTTCCCGATCGAGAGTTCGGTGAACGGCCTGCCCGGCGTGCGCCGCGTGCGCAGCGCCAGCACCATCGGCCTGTCGTTGGTGTGGGTCGAGTTCGACTGGGGCGAAGACATCTACCGCGCGCGGACCCTCGTTGCCGAGAAGCTGAACGCGACGCGCGAGAACTTGCCTGCGAACGCGCACGCCGAGATCACGCCAATCACATCGATCACGGGCGAAATCCTGCTGCTGTCGTTGTCGTCGCCGGATGGCCGCCAGTCGCCAATGGCGGTGCGTGCCTACGCCGAGTTCGAGCTGCGCAACCAGATCCTGGCGGTGCCCGGCGTCGCCCAAGTCGTGGCGCTCGGCGGTGATCTTCCCGAGTACCTGATCAACGTGCGCCAAGAGCAACTGCAACTGCACGGCCTGACGATCGAAGACGTCGTCGACGCCGCCCGCAGTGCGCACAGCACAGCGGGGGCTGGCTACCTGCCGAACGTCGACGGGCTCGAACTGCCCATTCGCCAAACCGGCCGCGTGCAGTCCGCCGCCGACATCAAAGGCACGCTGGTGCGCTTCCAGAACGGCAGCCCGATCACCATTGGTCAAGTTGCCGACGTGGCGCTGAGCGCCGCCCAGAAGCGCGGCACGGCGTCCGAAGGCGGGCGCGCGGCGGTGGTGCTGTCGGTGCAGAAGTCGCCGAACACCAACACGCTCGAACTCACCCTTGCCATCGATCGTCAGCTCGACCAGGTTGAGAAGTCGATGCCTGCTGGCCTCGTCTTGAACCGCCACGTCATGCGGCAAGCGGACTTCATCCGGCTGTCGCTGCACAACCTGCTCGCGGTGCTGCGCGACGCGTCCATCTTCGTCGTCATCATCCTGATCCTGTTCCTGCTCGATGTGCGCACGACGCTGATCACGCTGACGGCCCTGCCGCTGAGCCTCGCGGTCGCCTTCCTCGTGCTGTCGGCGCTCGGCATGTCGATCAACGTGATGACGCTCGGCGGCCTCGCGGTCGCGATCGGCGAACTGGTCGACGATGCCATCATCGATGTCGAGAACGTCTTCCGCCGACTGCACGAGAACGCCCACCTGCCCGCCGCCACCCAGAAGCCGGTGCTGCGCGTGATCTGGGACGCCAGCAACGAGATCCGCAGCTCGGTGGTGTTCGCGACGGTCATCATCTGCATGGTGTTTGTGCCGCTGCTGTTCTTGCAAGGCATTGAGGGACGGTTCTTCCGACCGCTCGGCATCGCCTACATCGTCTCGACGTTCGCGTCGCTGATCGTGGCGCTGACGGTGACGCCGGTGTTGTGTCGTTTGTTGCTGGGCAACGTCGGCCGCAGCCAGCACAGCGAAGGCTTCTTGGTGCGCTGGCTGAAGCGTCACTACGAGCCGGCCCTGCAGGCCGTGATGCGACGTGGCCGCACCTTGCTCGCGGGCTCCGCCTTGGCGACCGTCGCCAGCCTCGCGCTCGGCGCCACCTACGGCTCGAGCTTCTTGCCCGAGTTCAACGAAGGCACGTTCACGGTCTTCTTGATGGCGCCGCCGGGCACCTCACTCGAAGAGAGCAATCGACTCGGCATCGGCGTCGAGACGCAGCTCGCCAACCTGCCGGGCGTGCGCGCCGTCGTGCGCCGCACCGGCCGCGCCGAACGCGACGAACACGCCGAGCCAGTCAGCAGCTCGGAGATCGAAGTGTCGCTGCTGCCAGGTTCGCAGAAGCGGGACGTGCGGCGTGCGATCGACGCCGTGCTCGCCAGTGTGCCAGGCATCACCACCAGCATCGGCCAGCCGATCGAACATCGGCTATCGCACGTGTTGTCCGGCACGCCCGCGGCCATCGCCATCGTCGTGCAAGGTGACGACCTCAGCGTGCTGCGCGATCTCGCCAAGCAGATCGAAGGCCAACTGCTGTCGCTGCCTGGCACCCGCGATGTCGCCGCCAATCGCGAAGTGATGATCACGTCGTTGCCGGTGCGCTACCGACCGCAGGACTTGGCGGCCGTCGGCCTCAGCCCGGCTGCTGCCGCCGAGCAAGTGCAGAATGCTCTGCAAGGAGCGACCGTGGCCGAGGTCAACGAAGGCATGCGCCGCTACGGCATCACGGTGCGCTTGCATCCGGACGAACGCGACAGCGTGGAAGCCACAGGCGCCCTCGTGCTGCGCGGCGTCGGTGGTGCCAACGTGCGCTTGCGCGACGTCGCCGACATCGGCCGCGAACGCACCTCCAACCTGATCGCGCGCGAACGCGGCCAACGCAAGGCGGTCATCTCCTGCAACGTTGCCGACGGCTACAACCTCGGCCAGCTCGTGGCCGCGGTCAAGGAACGCGTCGAGCCGATCGTCACCAAGGCCGGCTGCACGCTGACACTCGGCGGCCAATTCGAAGCCCAGCAGTCAGCGAGCCGCACGATCCTGGGCATGGGCGCCTTCGTCATCGTGCTCATGCTGATGCTGGTCACCCAAGCGCTCGGCTCCCTGCGCGCCGCGATCTTGGTCATGATCAACCTGCCGCTGTCGCTGATCGGCGGCATCGTCGCCATCTTCCTGACCGAGTCGCCGAGCCTATTCACCAACACCTTGGCGCTGTTTGGCCTCGGCGGCGAACGCTACGTGGCGCCCGTGATCTCGATCGCCAGCATGGTCGGGTTCATCACCCTGTTCGGCATCGCCGTGCGCAACGGCATCCTGCTCGTCCGCCATTACTTTGACCTGATGCACGAAGGCGTGCCGCTGCGCGAAGCGATCGTGCGCGGGTCGCTCGAACGCATCGTGCCGATCCTGATGACGGCGCTGACGGCAGCACTCGGCTTGTTGCCGATCGTGATGGCGGCCGGTGAGCCCGGCAGCGAAATCTTGGCGCCGCTGTCCGTTGTCGTGCTCGGCGGCCTGTTGTCGTCTACCTTCCTCAACCTGCTCGTCGTGCCAGCCGGGTTCTACCTGATGTTCAGGAACCATCCCGTCGGTGCGAAGGGCTCCCCCTCCGAAGTGGTGCTGTCATGAAGCTGCGTTCACTCCCCCTGTTTCTCTCCGCTCTTCTGGTTGTTGGCTGCAGCAAGGCGCCGACAACGACGCCCCCCGCCGGCGGCACCCCAGCGCCCGCCGGCGGTGGCCACGGCGCCCTCGTCAGCCTCGGCTCAATGAAAGTTGGCGACCTGACGATCGCCGTCGCCCAAGAAGGTGCCTTCGAAGCCGGTCATGAAGTCGGGTTCGATCTGACGTTCGAGAAGGACAAGATGCCGGCCACTGTGCGCGCGTGGGTTGGCGTCGAAGCCGGGACCGGCTCGGTGAAGAAGAAGTTCGGCAAGGAGAACGAGACCACCATGCACGGCCACGTCGAAGTGCCAAAGCCCTTGCCCGAGGGAAGCCTGCTGTGGGTGGAGACCGAGAGTGCCGACGGCACGGCCAAGGCTTCGATCGCGTTCCGCAAGTAGTCTCTGGGAGCCACGACCTCCCGACACCATCAGTGCACTGGACGGGAGGTTCGCGCTACCACGACGACAAGCGCCATCCTGCACTGATATTGAGCCAACGCACGCCATGAACCCAACCTGCTTCCCCATCCGTCCGCTGCTTCTGTCCGTGCTGTTGTGCGCTTCCATGCCGAGCCAGGAGGGCACCCCGCCGAATTGGGAAGCCGTTGGCGCGGCGCTTGGTGTCGCCGGCAAGGTCCTCCCCGACGGCACCTTCCGCATCGACGTGCCGCGCACCGACCCGGTCTTGCGCAACGAGTTCGGCTTCGTGGTGCCGCCATCGATGGTCCTCACCTACGCCGCCTTCTCGGGCACGCGCGAGAAGGCGATCGTCATCGGTGACACGTGCATGCTGCCGGAAGAGGTCAATCCGGTCCTCGATGCGCTGCGCAAGGGCAACCTCGAGGTCGTGGCGATCCACAACCACATGCTCGGCGGCAACCCCAACTTCATCTTCTTGCACTTCCAGGGCAGTGGCAGCGCTCTGGCCATGGCGAAGTCGATTCGCTCGGCATGGAATGAGATGGGCAAGACACCGCCGCCAGCGAAGCCGCCGGCCAGAACGCCACCGAAACCCGACTGGCAGGCCGTTGCCGAGGCGATGGGGATGCCAGGAACCCTGATGGCCGACGGCATCTACAAGGTCGCGCTGTCGCGACCACAACTCGGCACAGCGATCGACGGACAACGACTGACGGCTGGGGTCGGCCTCGCCTGCTGGGTCGGCTTCGCACCCTGCGAGTGCGGGCACACGATGATCATGGGCGACACGTGCTTGCTGCGCAGCGAGCTGCAGCAGGCGATCGACGGTTACCGCAAGCAGGGCATTCGCATCGTCGCGATCCACAACCACATGCTGGGGACCAACCCCGAGCTGATCTTCTGCCACTTCGCCGCCGAAGGTGACGCGATCGAACTGGCGCGCGCGGTGAAGTCGGTGTGGGCGCCGTTGGCAACCGCTGACCGTCGCTGATCCCATGCAGACCACACACGGCTGGCTCGCGCTGTCCCTGCTCCTCCTCGCTGGATGCAGTGAGGCCGTCGCGGAACCGGCACGATCCTGGTTCGTGCGCCTCGACGAGGCGACGGCCGCGATCGCGCCAGGTCGCATCAAGACACTGCCAGATGGCGGCGTCGAGGTGCAAGACGGGCCCAACGCGACTTTGTGGCGGCAAGATGCCGTAGCGACCGGCGCCTACCGTCTGTCAGTGCGCATCACGCAGCGCAATGCCGGCTTCCATGCCCACGGTGCGGGCCTCGTCTTCGGCGGCCGCGACGTCGAGGGGGAGAACCAGACCTACACGTACTTCCTGGTGAACAGCGACGGCACCTTCTTGATCAAGGCTCGCGCGGCCGAAGCGACTTCGATCCTGGCGCCCTGGACCGCGCATGCCGCCATCCAGCGTGAGGATGGCGAGTTGACGGCGCGCAACGAACTCGCGATCGAAGTGGATGCGTCCACGACGAAGTTCTTTGTCAACGGCCGGGAAGTGCACAGTGCGCGCACTGCCGAACTGCAGACCGACGGGCGCTACGGCTGCCGCCTCGTGCACGACCAGTACGTGAAGTTCGAGAACCTGGTCGTGACGGCGAAGCGGTAGCCGACGGGAGGTATCCGAGGATGTTCCCCTGCCTGGATGTCCTGACCGTGCTTCCCGTGGCGTGAACCGGCGGTTCGTGGTGACGCGCAAAGCGCCGCGGCGAAACGCGGTTGATGGTGCTGCGAGTGTTGGCATCCGACGCGACTCCGATCCATGCCGGCGGGGCCGACTCCTCCCTGGCATCCCGCACCAGTCGTCGCGCCGCAGTTCCCGTCGCCGTCCTGCTCGGCGGACTCGCGGGCGTGGTGTTCGTCCACCGCGGCGTGCAGCACGCCCGGCTCGTTTCCGAAGACACCTTCGACGAGTTTCGCCTGCCGCTCATGGCGTAGCCCGATCGCGGGCACGGAGAAGTGTTCGAAACGCGCTCGCAGTTCGGCGCCAGCGCTCTCGACCAGGGACTGCACTTCCTCGAGCCGGACCGTGCTGTGGTCGTAGTGCAGGCACAGCTTAGGGTGCGCGGCACCCGGTCGTTCGCAGCAAGAGCGGCGGCTCTGTCTCAGGTAGGCTCCGCACATGCGCCGTCTTGTTTGCGTGTTGGTCGCCGCCACCTCAGCCTGCTCCAAGCAGGAGCCGCTGGCAATCCCACAGCCCGCGGCCAGCCAAGCACCGCCATCGTCGGCAGCGAGCGCGGCTGTACTGCTGGTGCGAGAAGTGAAGGCCGGCAGCGGCGAACGGTTTGTGCCGGGCGACATCGTGACGCTCACATGGCTCGCCACGAAGGACGACGGCAGCGTGTTCGAGGATCGGCGCGCCTTGACCCCACCGATGCAAATGCGGGTCGGCCCGCAGGTGCCACAGTGGTGGGAAGAGGGCTTGCAGCAGATGCGCGCCGGCGGTCGCTACCACGTTGCCGTGCCGATCGATCGCATGTGGCCCGCGGCGCGCCTGCCCGCGGCACTCAAAGGCTGCAAACAGGTGACCTACGAGGTGCAGGTTGCGGCGGCGATTCGCATGCCGCAGTTTGCTAAACCGGACCCGACGAAGACGCAGGACGAGGCGGGCTGTGCGATCGAAGTGGTGAGCAAGGGCGCCGGCGCCAAACCCGCTGCCGAGCACTGGTGTGCGGTCCACTTCGCCGTGTGGAATGCGGTGGGCGAACTCATCGATTCGAGCTACGCGCAGGATAAGCCGATGCGCGTGCGCGCCGACAGCAGTGGTCTGCCGTACCTGGACACCATCTTGCCGCGTATGGCAGTGGGCTCGCGATGGCGCGGCAGGTCGCCGGTTGGCGAAGGACTGCCGCGGTGGAGCCAGATCCTCGGCGTGAACGAGACGATCTACTGGTTCGTCGAAATGGTCGCAGTGACGCCGCCGCTGCCCGTTCCTGCGTTCACGCCACCGACGCCCGACGCGATGACAGCAACTGCCAGCGGGGTTCGCGTCGCCATCGATGGCGGGCAGCCAGCCGCGACGCCGACGACGAATGCGAAGAGCGTGGAGATGCACTACGCCTGCTGGCTCGCCGACGGCACCTTGGTCGAGTCTTCGCAACTGACGGGCATGCCCAACCTGCTCGCGCTGGCGCTGCTGCCGACTGGACTGCGCGAAGGCCTAACGTGCTTGCCCGTCGGAGTGGCTGGGTGGATTCGTGTGCCAGCGGCGCTGGCCTACGGCGACAAGGGACTGGCTGCCCGCAACGTGCCGCCCAACGCCGACCTGATCGTGCGCGCCGAGATCCTGCGGTTCCTGCCGTGACTCGGTACAGGCAACCGGCGGCGTGACGCACGTCACGCCGCCGGTTGTCGAGTAACAACGAACTGCGGTCGCCTCAGAGAGCGGGCCACGACACCGGTGCACCGATGTTCAGGTTGCCGAAGACATCGAAGTAGGCCGCGATGAACTGCAGCGAGCCTGGCGCAATCGGACCACCCAACGTGACGTTGGGAAGGTTCACGCTCAGCTTGCCATCGGCGCCAACCAGGGCGACACCGAGCACGACCACCGACGGGAACGCGGTGCCGATCAGGGCAAGGGTGCCAGGAGGAGCCGTGGTGCCGACTTCGAGATCGAACGGGCCGACGCCGCCATTCAAGATCATCGGGGCGACCGTGGTGCCAGCCCACGGGGCATCATTGGCATCGTTGCTGGCGGGAACGCCGACGGAGCCGCTGCCGAGCGTGCACAACGTCGTATCGAGGCCGGTCGTGCGATTGACTTGGAAGACCCGGTCGTTGCCAGCCTGCGAGGCGATGAGGATGTCATTCCTGCTGCGGTCGTAGTCGACCCAGTTGCAGCCAGCGAGCGTGTTGGCGACAGGCACGCCCGCACCCCCGGTGATTGGCATGCGGAACAGCTGGTTGCCGGCGGCGCCGAACGTCGTGATCCACAGCTCGTCCGGGTTGACACCGTCCGTGGGTGCGAACGCGATGCCACTGATCGACGTGATCGCGGTCGTGCCATGCAGCACCGGCGGCTGGTACGTGCCGTTGGGGTTCTTCACCATCATGTGCACTTGGCCGGTGCCGAACATGCCGATGTAGAGGTTGCCGGCTCCGTCCTTCGTGATGCCGTTGTGCGTGCCCGTGGCCACGGCGCCGATGATGGTGCCTGCACCGCCGAGCTTGCGATCGATGCGGAACACGCCCGCCAGTGCCGTGCCCCCACAGACCAGTGGGTTGGCGTTGTCGTCGAACGTGATGGACGCGAGGCTGTTGACGGTGATCGTGCCGTGCTGCGTGAACTGGCTGACCGTCGAACCGAGGATGCGGATCCAGTTCAGCTGGTTGGTCGTGCTGCTCGTGATCCAAACGCGATCATCAATCGGATCAAGCGCGACGGCGTTGACGTTGAGGTTGGAGCTGCCAGCAGCGAGCAAACCCGTCACTGGCGTGGCCACGCCCGCACGATCCGCCATAAAGAGACCTTCACTGGGCGCCAGATTGCCAATCACACCAACGACACTGGAGCCATACGGAACTTGCGCAGTCAATGCAGCCGCGGTCGCCAATACGGCGACGGCTGAAACGAAACGAGTCATGGGAGTCCTGGGTTACGGGGAAAAGAGGTCGGCGAAGGTGACATGGTTGGGCGGTTCCCGACAAGCCCGTGTCTCGTAATGAACTCGCCAAGAAATCACCGCCTCTTGCTGTGCGGCGCAACTTTTGCGCGTGCGCAATGAGGCGTCCCCCAATCGCCGGTGCTATCGCTTCGCGAGGGCGGGGCGAAAGCCGAGCCAGCTGGTGGCCGTCGACGGTGTTGCCGCCGCGCGCGCCGCGCAACGACAGTCCGCAGCACTCGACTGGCAGCTGCCGCCGCGGTGAATGTGCTGTTCTCCGACGTCGCCAAGCGGCTCCACCGCACCCCGCGAAGAGAACGTCGTCAGCCGCCCGTCCTTCACGATGGCGAGGTCGGCGCACCACTCCGCGACGTTGCCGGCCATGTCGAACAAGCCGAACGCGTTCGCCTGCTTCGCAGCCACCGGCTCGGGAAAGCTCACCAACTCGCCAAACACCGCGTACTCGCCGAGATCCTCGTCGTTGTCGCCGTAGGCAAACGCCGTCGCCGCCCCAGCCCGCGCCGCTAGTTCCCACTGCGCCTCGGTCGGCAAGCAATAGACGTAGCCATCGGGCAACCGCCCCGCTTCGCGCTCGATCTCCGTCAGCTGCGTGCAAAACTCCACCGCCTGCGGCCAGGAGATGTCGATCGCGGGATTCGTGCCAGGTTGCGCATCGAGCGCTCCCTCAACCCACGGCGACGTGTTCATCACGCGCATCCACTGCTGCCGCGTCACTTCCGTCTCCGCCAGCCAGAACAGCTCGGTCAGCGTGACTTCACGCGGCGTTTCGTGCGCAGCGCGACCAACCTCGTCGACGGGACTGCCCATCACGAACGTGCTCGCGGCGACCGGCAGCATGGCGCTGCCCGCCGCGTTCCAGATGCGTGGTGGCGGCACCGTGAACGGACTGGGCGCCCCACCACCGACGACACCCGGCACGATCACGCGAATCGGCAACCACGCACCACGCACCCCGTGGCGATCGACGCCGCCGAGCAAGAGATTGCAGGGGCCCGGCTCCGCCACATCGACGACGGCTTCGAACTCGCCCGCCACCACCGACGGCTGCAGCTCGATCATCGACGTCATGTCGCCCACCCGATGCGCCACCAGCGTCAGGCTCTGCACGCCAACGGCCGTCACCTTGCCGAGCACTTCAAACTTGGTGCCCGCGACCACCTCGCCGAACTTGGGGCTCGTGATGGCGATTCCCATCGCCACCCGGAACACCAGCGTCTTGCGCAGTTCGTCATGGCGCGCGACCGCTTGCGCGTTGGTGGGATCGAGATCGATCGATCGGGAGCTGGCCACAAACGCCGCGTCGACATCCGTCTCCTTCAGCAACTGGGCTCGCTTGTCGAGCCCCTGCGCCAACGGCGTCTTCGCCAACACGAAGTCCGGCCGCAACGACAGCGCCTCCTCAAGCTTCGCGATCGCCGCCTCGAGACCGCTGGCCTCCGGCAGCAACTTCATGGCCTCTTCGTGCAGCCGCCGCGCCTGCATCAACGCCTGGATGCGGTTCCACTCTTCCTCGTCCTGAAACCAACTGTCGAACAGATGGTTGTCTATGCCGTACCACGCCACGCCACCGAGCACCCCAACGCCGGTCAACACGAATGGCAACCAGCGGCGGGAACGGGCGCGCGGCGGCGGCGCGAGTTCGCGCGTGCCGCCCTTCGACATCACGGTCTGCTGCTCGCTGGCGAGCAACTGGGAAGCGGCGACCTTGGTGCTGATCGCTTCGCGGATGCGATCGATGATCGCGCGCGTCGGCGGCGTGACGATGTCGACTTGCGAACCGGCCTGCCCGGCCTGCGCATCGGCGAGCTGATCTTCGCCACCACGCACCAGCGGCTGCAGCGCCTTGCTCAACGCCGCCGCATCGCCAAAGCGATCGGCAGCCCGTCGCTGCACACAGCGTTCGAACAGCGCATGCACTTCGGGCGAAAGGTCGGGGCGCTTTTCGCGCAAGCTCGGAAAGTCGTGCTCTTGCACCCGCCGCGCGGCCGCCGCCAGCGTCGACACCTCGATCGCGTGCTCGCCGACCAACATGAAGTAGAGCGAAGCCCCCAGCGCCCACACGTCCGCGGCGGGCCCGACATCCGGGGTGTCCCACTGTTCGGGCGCCATGTATTGCGGCGTGCCCATGACGCCCGACGCCAAGCTCAGGCTGTCACCACCATGGCCTTCACGCTTCACAAGGCCAAGGTCGGCGACCTTGACGCGGCCCGCGCGCGACACCAGCAGGTTGTCAGGTTTGATGTCGCGATGCACGACGCCAGCGCGGTGGGCTTCGGCCAGACCCGCTGCGGCCCCCGCCAAGACGACCAGCGCTTCCGTCTCCGACAGGCGTCCCTTGCGCTGCACCCGGCCGCGCACATTCTCGCCGTCGATGAACTCCATGACGATGTAGTGCAGCCCGTGCTGGTGGTTCGCGTCGTACAGGCGAACGACGTTCTGATGCGAGATATGGGCGGCGACCTGGGCTTCGCGCACGAGCCGCAGCGCGAAGCGCGGGTCCTCGGCCGCCAACGACGGCTTCAAGCACTTCACCGCCATGTCGACTTGCAGCAGGCAATGGCGAGCGCGGTAGACGACCCCCATGCCACCTTGGCCGACCTTGCCGTAGAGAGCGACTTGGCCGAGCACTTTGAAGCCCTCGATCGTCGGCACATCGCGCAGCAGCGGATCAGCGAGAAGTTCGTTGGCGGGAGCGGTTTCGGCCATTGGCGGGGTGAAGCAGCATAGAAGCAGATCGGCGATGAGCGACGAAGGGCAACGATCGCTGGGAAATCTCCGGCCTCGTTGGCGGGCGCTTGCACATACGGGGTCGCACGCGAACGGCTCCGACCCCCGGGGCGCAGCGTGAACTCCGCCCCCCTCCACTCATGCACTCCAAAGCCTCTTCGGCGGCCGTTGCCGCGTTCGCGTCCATGTTCCTGCTCGGTTGCGACTCCGGTGGCAGCGACGGCACCACGGCAGATGTCAGCCTCAACACGATCACCGGCACCTGGAAGATCAATCGAGCCGTCACCGCCAACAGCTGCAGCGGCGGCGTCATTCCTGACGACTCGGTCTACGTCACCCTCGAAACCTCGACGGGACAGACGGTCACGATCAAGGACGCCCTCGACCCCAGCGACGCGGGCATCACGGTCCCGATCAATGGCCGCGGCTTCCAGGTCAACGGCACCGGCGCGGACGTCGGCGACAACACCACCGTCACCTTCAGCTCGAACGCGGTGAACCTCACGGGAACGGAAGTCGACGCCGAGCCCGGCTGCTCGATCACCTACCGGCTGACGGGCGTGCGCCTGGCGTTGCCAGCCAACGTGCCAACCGGCGATTGGACCTTCACCGTCAGCTACACCGCGAGCGGCGCCAACTTCACGCAGAGCTTTGGCACCGTGACGATGGCGCAGCGGTTCACGGCGCTGTCGGCCACCAGTGCCACGACGACTCTCGCGGGCATCGTGCAGAGCAGTGGCTCGTGGGAAGGCGTCGGGGGCTTTGACGGCATCAGCCTGGCCGACATCGTGATCGACCGTTTCACCGGCACCTTCACTGGCGGCACGAACTTCACTGGCACTTGGTCGGGGAGCAGCTTTGGTGTCGGCCCGGTCAGCAACGCGACCCTCACGGGCACGAAGAACACCGGCGGCGGCGGCGCCGCTTGCACGACCGTCATCCCAGGCGCGTGGGAACTCAACCTGAGCAATTCCCCCATCGGTCCATTGGTGTTCCAGAACTGCGTCGTCACGCAGACCGCTTGCAGCCTGTCCTATGCCTTCAGCGACGCGGGCACGACGGCGACGTTCAGTGGTCCGATCACCGGCTCGGCATGGGCGGCAACCGCGAGCGGCAACTTCTTCTCCGGGCTCGGTCTGACGGCGACGTTGAACGGCACGTTGAGCGGCAACCCAGCGAACGCGCTGGCCGGCACGTGGGCGTACAGCGGTTCGGCCGCAGGCTCGGGCATCCTGTCGGCGTCCAAGAACTGAGGTCGCATGCGCGCGCGCACTGGTGGCTTCGCAGTGGCTGGCGCCGTGACCCTCGCGGTCGCTGCTCAGTGTCTGCTTGCGAACGGCGAGCCCGCGCCGCCCCTCGCGCTGCTCGCGCCGCCGCCGGCGCAGATGACGCCCCACGTCGTCAGCGCCGCCGCCGACGGCACGCGCGCACCAGCACAGCTCGCGCCACCGGTGGCAGCGCCAACGTCGACTGCCGCCGCGGCGTTCGCAGCAACCACTTGGTCGATCTGCGTGCGCAACGAAGTCGGCGCGCCGGTGCCTGGCGTGACGGTGGGCTTTGCCCGCACCAGCGCTGCCGTGGCGCCGCGCGCCGCGATCACCTGCACCTTGCCGCGCGATCCGCGGGCCATTGATCTGGCGACCGAAGTCGAGTGCAGCGGTCGCGCGGTGCAGACCGATGACGCCGGGCGCTGCCAACTGGCCGCCCTTCCTGACGAGTCGCTGCTGGTCGCGCGCGCACCGGGTGTCTACGGCGAACTGCGGCTGGGTCCTGGACGCGCCGCGGATTCGCCGGTGGAGATCATCGTGCACGCGGATTGCACCTTGGTCCTGCAGACGGTCGATGCGAACGGGCGCGCCATCGGCGACGTTGCCATCGGTTTCGAACACGCAGTGGCTGCGGTCGATGGCGCCATCACGCCGCGCACTCCGTACTGGCTGGGCCACACCGATGCGAACGGGCAACTCGTCGTGCGGCACCTGCTGCGTTGGCGGCAACACCGCGACGCGCCGAGGGTTCGCTTGCGCGCCCTGCTGGCTGGCGCCGACGACGTGGTCGTCGATGTCGATCTCGACCGCCGTGCGGAGCAACACGCTCGCTTGGTCTTGCCGGCGATGGGCCGCTTGCAGGTGGTGGTGTTCGACCCCCACCACCAACCGCTGGCCAAGGCCGAAGTGGAAGTGCAGAACCTGCATCGTGGGCGCACGGATGCCAACGGGCGCGTGCTCTTCCCGCAGGTTGCCGCCGGCGCCAACCTTGAAGTCACCGCCAGAGCCAAGGGGCGAACGACCTCGGCGCTCGTCAGCGGCCCACTCGCAGGCGGCGTGACCAGCGTGACGCTGCATCTGAATGCGCCCGTCGTGACGATTGTCGGCCGCCTGCTGGCTGCTTCTGGTCGCGCCAGTGCTACCTGCAACCTGCAACTGCGCAGCACCAAAGCCCTCTTTGACGCCGTGACGAGCGCGACCACCGCCGAAGGACGGTTCGAGTTCGTGTTGCCCGCCCACCTCGCCACGCTGCCGCTGCAAGGGCAGCTCGATTTGCTTTCCCGCGACGACCAGCTGCTCGGTGAACAGGCTGCCTTGCCGGCCATCACCCTGCAGATCGGCGACAACGACGTCGGGGACGTGCAGCTGGCGACGCCCGCCGTGCTGGTCGCCGGCCACATCGCGGGCGCCCCAGCCGCCTGCACCTGCCAGTTCCGGCTCGAAGCCGAAGGGCCCGATGGTTGGTCGCCGTACGAACTCTTCGACGTCGCGCCGACCGTCGATGGCGCCTTCGAACTGCGCGGGCCGCGACCGGCGCAACGGTTGCGCCTCTACGTCGACGTGCATGGGTTTGCGCCGATCGGGCCGCTGCCGTTCACCGCCGGGGACCGCGGCCTGGTGGTGACGCCAGAACTCGGCGGCTGCCTCAGCGTTCGCCTGCGCGCTCCGCACCCGCGCCTCGTGCGCGTCGTGCGCGCCAGCGCCGGCACCGATGGCCTTGCCTGCCGGCCGACGATGCGCCGCGATGGCGCCCACTGGGTCTACACGTGGAGCAGCCTGCCGCAGGGTTCGTATCGCCTGGAAGTGTCGGGCAACACCGGGGCGCTGCCGGACTACGTGGTCACCGACATCTACGTCTTCCCCGGCACCGTGGTCGACGATGCGCGCCTGCGGCCCGAACTGTCGTTGCCCGGCTGAGGACCGCTGCCTGCGACCGCAACGGCTTCCGTCTCACCCACTACGCCGTCCTGAACGACCACCTGCACTTCTTGGTGGAGGCACGTGATCGGACGGCGCTCTCGCGGGGATTGCAGGGCCTCGCGATTCGCATCGCCAAAGCCTTGAACAGGCTTTGGCGGCGGCGCGGCAAGGTGTTCGCCGACCGCTACCACGACCGCATCCTGAAGACTCCGCGCGAGGTGCGCAACGCGCTGCGCTACGTGTTGGGAAACGGGAAGAAGCACGCGGCCGAAGGTCGCGAGGTCAAGGTCCCCCAGGCCATCGACACCTTCACTTCAGCACCTTGGTTCGATGGGTTCCGTGAGAGCATGCGTGTCACCGTGAAAGGGCGCGGCATCGAAGCGATGCCACGCCCGGTGACGGACGCCCACACCTGGATGCTCACCATCGGGTGGCGACGGCACGGACTGCTCTCCGTGCACGAGGTGCCGGCGGCGGGCTGATGCACGGTGGCTGCGCGAGAAGGCTCGAAACGGGATGCCCGGCCAGACGGCAACTAGGCGCTGTCACCCGATGGGCAAACGCCGACGGCAACGGCGGTCTGATCGTTCGCTTTGTCGTGGTGCCATCCTGGTCAGCAAGCCTCGACAACACCCATAGCCCGCGGCCACCGGACCCCGCCAACGACCTCGGCTGAGCGAAGTACGCTGCATGGCGCGGGTCCGATTGTCGACGCGCAGTCCTCTCGCTCTGCGCCTCGGAATCAACCTCATGCGTTTCCCTGCCCTTCTCGCAACCGCGCTGCTCGCTAGCGCCGCCACCGCCCAAGTCACGATCCCCGCGCACAACAACGCCTACACCGGCTACAGCCGCGGGTTCAACTTCACCGCGAGCACGCCCTTCTTCATCGTGCAGCTCGATCTGCCGATCGACGCCTTCCAGGTCGGTGACACGGCCGGCTATCTGGTGCGAGTGAACGGGACGACGGCGTTGTGGAGCATTGGCAACGCTGGCCCGATCGCGACCGCCATCCCGATCACTCCGGGTGACGTCGTCGACGTGATCGGCAACTGGTCGCCAGCCGCAGCGGGCAACTTCACCGCCCACAACTCCTACGGCAGCGCGACGGCAGGCCTCGGCGCCGCCCCATTCGCGACCTTGATCGAAGGCGTCGCGCACACCCTCGGTCGCACCGGCTGGCAATGGGACATCGGCGCTGCTGGCTTTGTCAGCACGGGCGCCACTGGCACCTACCTGGCACCCGTCGCCGGGCAAATCGGGCGCGTGCTGATGACCACGTCGGCCGGCGGCGGCGGCGGCACCCTGGCGACCAACACCGTTCAAGGCGCCGGCTGCGGCCACGTCTACGGCTCGTTCTACGAAGGCTTCGCCAACACCGCGGCCTTCGACCTCGGCGGCTCGACGGTGACGTGGATCAACACGGGCAGTGGCTACACGGTGCTCAACAGCATCCCTGGCACCTTCGTGCCGCCGACGGGCGCGGCCCAAAACGTCGCCGCCGGCCTGCTCGACGGCCAACAAGCGTTCGCGTTGTCCGCCCCGATGCCGGTGTTCGGCGGCACCACCAGCGGGCTGAACGTCTGCACGAAGGGTTACATCGCGACCGCGATCGGCAACGGCATTGACTTCACGCCAACGCCCGCCGAACTGCTCACCTTCGCGCAGACCACCTGGGCGTGCTGGCACGACTACGACCAGACGAGTGTCGGCAGCGGCTTGATCACGTTCGAGGAAGTGGGCGGCATCGCCTACGTGACCTGGAGCGCGGTGCACAGCTACATGACAGCCTCGGCGAACTCGATGCAGTTTCAGTTCGACGTGGCCACCGGCAACGTGACCCTGGTGATCGGCGTCTTTGGCGGCGCCAGCCTCGACCCTGCCGTCGTCGGCTTCTCGCCAGCTGGTGCGAGCCCGAACCCTGGCCCGCTCAACATCTCGGCCTTGACGGCCATCGTACTCGCCTCGCCTGAGTCTCCTGGACTCACGTTGGCCGCCACCAGCCGACCGATCACGGGCACCAATTGGAACCTGAACGTCACCGGCGTGCCGCCGACGGGCGTCATCGGCGTCGACGTCTTCGGCCTCGCCGACCCAGCCATCAATGACCTGTTCTTCCTCGGCGCCCCCGGCTGCGGGCTGCGGGCATCGCTCGACGTGCTCAATGCGTGGTTCGTCGCCGGCAACTCGCACGCCTACGGACTCGCGCTGCCCAACGCGCCAGCGCTGCTCAACGTGCACGTCTACACCACGTCAGCGGTGTTCAGCACGCCGCCGGTCAACGCCTTTGGCGCGATCACGGCGAACGGCATCGACGGCAAGATCGGCAACATGTGATGGTGGCGCGCGGAGGCATCACCTTCGGGCCGCGGTTCGCTCGGAGCCTGCAGCCCCGAAGTCCGTGTAGCTGGGCTTGCGCTGCTGCTTCTCGTTGAACTTCACGAGGTGCGCCGACGACGGGCAATCGCCGATCAGCCTGGGGAACGGAACTCACAGACGGCGATGACCATTGCCGCCGGGACGCCGCGCCGCGCGATCGCCGTCGCCACCGTGGCTGTGGCATGGTCGAGCGGGCGTTGACCGAGATCGGCCGCCAGCTGCAACTCGTCGAGCAGAGCATCGACCGCGGCACACCTTCAGGCGCTCGTTATCGAAAGCCTCCACCCGGAATCAGAACACTCCAAGCCGCCAGTCGAGAGCGTTGCTGGATACCAAGCCGAGTGGGTTCTGGCCCGGGGCGAAGGCGTATCCCTGGATGTAGGCGTGGAACCCGACGAGGCTCATCTGGTTTGGAATCGGGAAGCTGAACGAGAGGCTCGTCGCCGTGATTGGGACCACGCCGAGGCCGAAGTTGTCGTTCGACTGAAGCAAGTCGCAGCCAGGCATGCCGATGCTCGTCAATTGCACGGGCAGGGTCACCGGGCCGAAGGTCTGGTTGCTCCAACCCATCGCGATACCGGCAACCGGCGTCGGCGCGTCGTGCAGCGTGGCGATGCATGACTGACCGAGCAGCGGACGGGACACGCGTTCGAGGCGAAGTGGTGGGCTGCCGCATCCGGTGCCATAGGGGGAGGCTCCCGCACTTTGCACTGCCCATGTGTCGCCGACGTAGCCCGTCGTGTGGCCGCCATAGACGAAGGCACGCTGGCGAATTGGGTCGTAGACCATGGAGTGTCCCCAACGCGCTGACGGGTTGGTGGCAGACGGTAGCTGGGCCCAGGAGACGCCGTTCCACTCCCAGGTGTCGCCGAGGGGTGGTGTGCCGCTGTGCCCACCGAACAGGACAATGACGTTCCGGGCCTCGTCAAACACCATGTCCGCACGGTCTCTGACGGGAGGTGAGGTGATCGGGAACCGTACCGCCCACTGGGTGCCATCCCATTCCCACGTGTCCGCACGGTAGCTCGCGTCATGGCCACCGAACAAGACCGTCCGTTGCCTGATCGGATCGTAGGTCATGGCGTGCAAATACCGCGCCGAAGGCGCGCTGGTCGAAAACCTCTGCTGCCATGTGTTGCCGTCCCACTCCCAGGTGTCACTAAGGCGCACACCATTCTCGCCCCCGAACAACACGACACGCTGACGCAGCAAGTCGTAGCTCATCTCGTGATGGGAACGCGCCCCTGGACTCGTTACCGGCGAGCGCAGAACCCAATTCGCGCCGTCCCATTCCCAGGTACCACCGAGATAGGTTCCGTCACTCCCGCCGAACAGCAGCACTCGCTGCCGTGCGAGGTCGAAGACCATCGCATGGCCGTGCCGAGGACTCGGCGCTGCGGTCGGCGTCCTCGGGGTCCAACTGACGCCATCGAACTCCCACGTGTCGTTCCGGTTTCCTCCGTCATGCCCCCCGAACAGCAACGCCTTCCCGCGGACAGGATCAAAGACCATTTCGCCGAAGCCGCGGCCTGGAGGAGCCGGCGATGCGAGCACCTGCGTCCAGTAACTCTGGGCAACAGCTGGGGGAAGCACCATCGCCAAGAGGCTGGCAACGGCGTACGACTTCAATGCGAACTTGAGCATGGGGGTCTCCTTGAGCAATCGCTCGTCGCCCTTCGGAATGCGTAACGGCCCGAACTGTGACCATAACGGACGTGCATCCCTACCTCGGCACGACCCGCGACGACCTAGCTGATGGACGTCAGGAAGGACCAATCCTTGGGAAGGCGACCGACGCGCACACCGATCCCGGCGGCGTGGCGGTGTAGAGCACGACACCCTGCCCTTCGACCGTGCCCCCGACCAGCAGCGCACCAAACTTTCCGGCTCCCGGCGGCAACCACGCCGCGCTGAGTGGCCGGTCCGTGCGGAGCGTCGGCAACCGCACTTCGCCCAGAACCCGCAGCGTCTCTCCCGACACCACGAACGCGAGCCGGGCCTGACGAGGCGCCAACACGATCGCGAACAGATCCGTGGTCCCATCGCCATCGACATCGCCGATGCGCCGCAGCAGTTCGACGTTATCCATGGCGGCTGGCAACCGCACTTGCTGCTGCCTCCGCAGTTGCCAGCGCCCGTCGGCGATGACGTGCCGCTGCAGTCCGACAAACCCGTCGCTCCACGGTGCGACCCGCAGCACCACCTGAGCCACTTCGCCCGCACCAGCCGAAGGCCCCACCCAGGCCGCGCGGGAAAACCGCGGAGTGAGCAGTTCGTCGCGGGCCGGCGCGTCGGTGGGCCGACGTCACAACCCGGCAATGCCGCGGCACGCGTTCGTCGTGACTAGACCCGCGGGGTTTGCACCTGGGGCCTCGACGAATGCCTGCACGAAGAACTCGACTCCAAGAAAGAGATGGGACGCGGGAATCGGCAGGTTCCAGACTGCGGACCCGCCAGTCGAGGTCAGCAGGTAGACGAAGTCGGGAAGAGGCGCCAGGTACTGCGTGCAGCCAGGCATGCCGAGCCAGCCGAGGTCCGCCGGCAACGGGAGGCCGAGAAATTGTGTGTTGTCTAGCCCGACAAGTCCGACGACGAACGGGGGCGGTGTCGTGGGCAGGTTCGTGACGCGAAGGGCACAGGTGGTGCCGAGCTGTGGCAGGGAGCCCGATGTGGCATCGAGGGCAGGGGTCCATGTCCCTGCGCTGCAGCTGGTGCCAATGGGCGTCATGGACGCGGCGAGGCCGGGGGAGATGCGAATGTCGAGGCGCAGGAATCCGCCGTTTCCGGCGTGGTTGCCCAAGGTGTGAATCACCCCTCTGACGCGGACCCGTTGTGCGATGGGGCCGACATCCATTCTCGCGTAGGTGACAGTCGGTGGAGGAGCTTGTCCGTTGACGATCGCAAGGTCGATTTCGTTGACGCCATCGTTGCCGATGTCCGCCTGAAGTGACGCCGTCCAGGTGGGAGTGCCCTGGCCAATACTGGCATTGACGACGACGCCGCATGCAATGGGACTCGTCGCTTGCACCTCGATGATGCATTCGCCACTAACGCGGGCGTCGCCGTCGGCATAGCCGCCCCATCCGAGGGGAAAGCAGCGTGCATCGAAGACGAGCGACACGACGTGGTCATCGCCTGGAGTTGCGTCTTGCACTTCGTATTGGAGGGCGGCGTTCCAGAACAAAGGGTCGCCGTATTGAAGGCCAAACGAACCCGTGCGCAGGTTGGGTGATCCCCAAGGTGAGGCTGGCCAAAGGTTGCTCCCAGAGGCAAGACTGCCGTTGAGAGAGAAATTGGGACCGGTCAAGCTGGTCTGGGCCAGCCAGAAGCTCATTCCCCCCAACGCAGGGGACACATGGGCCTGGGAGTAGACGATCGCGCCCTGCGCGACGACAGTTGCAGAACCGAAAACGAATGACAGCAGAAGTGGCCAGCGTGGTAGGGAACGCATATCAGTACCTCATGAGGAGTTCGCCAGCGTTCGTCGCGACCGCAGGCAGCGCCCAGTCGAACACGATCGCTTGCACGAGACCGAGCGGGCGATCATTCGCCGCACAGATCAGAATGCGCAAGCAGCCCGCGTGTGACCGAGTGAGCACACAAGAATCACTTCGCCGTGCGGAACTGCGACTGCAACAGCTTCCCATCGACCCATCGACGGCAAGATCCGCAACATGGGATGGTGGGTGGCTCTAGGGACCACCTTCGGTAGCGGCCGCGGTTCGCTCGGAGCCTGCAGCCGTTTTGGTTTTGTGGACGCGAAGGGGAAGGGCCCGGGTGGCATCATCCGCGCGCCATGCCCAACCGACTGCTGCTGCCCGCTTCGTTCGCGCTGCTCGCGGCGGCCTGCTCGGTGGGCCCCGCGTGGACCGCTGACGAACGGCAACAACTCGCCGCCATGCAGAACGCGGTGCGCGCCCTCATGGCGCTGCCACCCTCGACGCTGACGACGAACGCGGTCGCGACCCTGCCCGTCGGCAAGGACCTCGACGATGTCGATGTGTTTCTCAACGTCTTCCCGTCTCTCAGCCTCGCCACCGGCCCCGGCGTGAAGCGAGCCTGGGGCGCTGACC